>CAYLIR010000117.1:0-6038 GCA_964383515.1 uncultured Acidimicrobiaceae bacterium | reverse complement strand
TCGGGTTGTCTTCCGATGTGGGCTCATCGTCGGTCGTTGCCACCGCTTTGAAGGTGTCCACCGCTCTTCCGAGCCCTCTTCTGATCTCAGGATCCCGGAACTTGCCCGCAAGGGCAAGCAGGCCGGGAGCCTTCTGGTCTTCATAGGCGTCCGCATCGGCCTGCTTCTGCACGATGTCGAGCACGCGCTCTGCCATCGCGAGCATCTCTGGTTGGGTCAAGTCCTTGATGATGTCGAGCATGTTGACAACATTGTCGCCGAGCGCTTCGACATCTTCCTTGGTGTATCCCGTCACGATCCGATCGACAACACCGAGGCCTGCTCCTACGAACTCGAAGTAGCCGCGCTCTTCGTAGTTCTCGAGGGTGTTGAGGAGTTTCATGAACGCCTCGGTCGTGAGCGGCCCCATGTCGGAGACGAATTCCATGGCACTCTCGTACTTGGCCATGCCCTCTTCGATGTTGTTCGTGTTGCGTACGATCCTTCGCAAGAGGCGCAGCATGTCGGCAGGTTCGACCCATTCCTGGATGTCTTCGAGCTCACGGCTGGCGATACCCATCGCTTCTTTCGTGATCGGGCCGAGGTCGGAGAGGAGCTCCTGCCACTGGTCACGCCTGAGCCGCTGCTCGCGCAGTTCGGCGACAACGACATCGAGCTGTGCGGACATCTGGTCGAGCTTGCGCTCGAGCGCGACGATCCGGTCAGTCGATTCGATCGTCATGCTTCACCGTCGTTGATCTTGCCCGCCATCAACATCTCGTGGGGAAGTGGCAGCTCCTTGCCCTTGATGAGCATGTTCCAATAGATCCACTTGAACATCATCTTGCCCCAGTGGTTCATCTCGGTTTCCTTGAGGAGGGTGAATGGCCCGATACCCGGGAGTGGGTACTTGCCCGGCAGCGGTTCGGTGTCGTAGTTGAAGTCGATCAGGAGGCCCTTGCCGTGGCCGGACTCGATGTAGCAGTTGGCGTGCCCATCGAACGCTTCGACCATCGGGAGGCCCTCGATATAGCGAAGGAAGTTCTCGGTGAACACTTCCATGGCGAAGTGGGCAACCGATCCTGCCTTCGACGTCGGCAGATCGGCAGCATCACCGAGCGCGAAGACGTTGTCGTAGCGCTTCGAGAGGAAGTTCTTGTTGTCCACCGGAACGAAGTTCGACTCGTTGCCGAGGCCGGAGCGCTGCAGAAAGTCCGCACCCATGTTGAGAGGGATCGAGATCAGCAGGTCGTACTCGATCTCCCGCTCGTCGTAGGAGACGAGCTTCTTGGCCTCGGTGTCGACACGTTCGAGGTAGAAGTCTGTTTCGAGGGCGATGTTCTTCTCCTCGAGAAGGTTCCCGAGGTGCTTCGCTGCGACCGGCTTGGTGAATGCGCCGTCGAGAGGCGTCACATAGGTGATGTCGACCTTGTCGCGCATGCCACGCTCTTGGAAATGCTAATCGGCGAGAAAGCTGAACTCAAGCGGCGCTACCGGGCACTTGATCGGCATCTCGATGATGTTGACGACGAGCTTGCCGCCCTCCCAGAAACGCAATGCCTCTGCGAGGTTCTTGGCTCCTTCGATGGTGTAGAAGTCATGGACCGTCTTGCCATACTCGTTGGATTTGAGGCCAGGCGTCTCGTCTGGCCTGATCTGTGCGCCCGTCGCGATGATGAGGTAGTCGTACTCGAGGACAGTGCCGTCGACGAGCTTCACGACGTTGTCGTCGCCTTCGACGATGTCGATCTCACCGCTCACGAGCTTCACACCGGCGGGGATGAAGTCGGCCTTCGGCTTGATCACCTGGTCCGGTGTGTAGATGCCGAACGGGATGAACAGGAAGCCCGGCTGGTAGTAGTGCTTTTCGTGCTGATCGACGATCGTGATTTCCCAGTTGTCGTCGAGTCGCGGGCGCAGCTTGTTCGCTGCCATCGTGCCAGCGGTTCCGGCTCCGAGTATCAATACCCGTTTCACGTGTATGTCCTTTCGTGGGACGTCAGGTGTCGACGGATTTCGCCATGACCCCATATCGGTTGCAACAGAACCGAAGAGAGACTGGCCGATACGCGAAATGCTGAGGAGGTATGTGTGACTCCCTCAGAAGGGGCGGCGCTGTCGTCGCCCTGATCGGCATGTCGGCTCTCTCGAACCCTACATACCGCTCAGCTTCCTGAGCATCGGTGGAGATCTGTCCTTCTGTTCCGACCGTAAGTATATCCTGCCCGACACCTATTGCCTAGCTCCTGACTCAGTAACTACCGTGGCCATCGAGCGAGGAAACTCAGCGGACGAACTCGTCGATTTCGCCTTCCTATCCCGCGCTCGCCCTGTTGGTTCTGTCATCGATACCCCAGGAACAGGGGAACTGCTTCTCCTACTGTTCCACGCATGGAGTACGTGTCTGCTGAAGAGATGTTCGAACTCGTGCACGGGAGACGCACGGACGATCCAGACTGGTTCAGGTTCGGCGACACGGTTGTGGAACCAGATGATGTCGTGGCGATCCTCGCATCGCAGATGTCGTCGTCGAGGAAGCAGGCGATCGAACGCGTCCTCGCACAGCGGACGAACGATGTCACCGTGGTCGTCGAGGGCATGGTCGACCTAGGGAACGTGTCAGCGGTGATGCGCACCGCAGACGGGTTCGGTATCCAATCCATGCATGCGATCGATACGGCGGATGCATACAAGCGATCCCGCAGGACGACCAAGGGAACGGACAAGTGGATAGACAGGTACCGGTGGCGCGATGTGACGTCGTGTTTCGACCATCTCCGCGCCGATGGGTACAAGATCGTCGTTGCGGATGTTGGCGCCGATGCTGTGCCGATAGGAGAAGCAGATCTGACGTGCCGGACAGCGTTCGTCTTCGGGAACGAGATGGAGGGTATCTCTCGCGAGGCGCGCGCGACAGCCGACGGTGCCGTCACGATCCCGATGGAGGGGTTTGCAGACAGCTTCAACATCTCGGTCGCCGCGGCGATCACGTTGTACGAGGCGCAGCGTCAACGACGGCGACGCTTCGGCACGACAGGCGATCTCAGTCGGAGAGACAAGGCGCGGATACGCGCCGTGTGGTACTGCAAGTCCGTGCGCGAACCCCGGCTGCACATCGAGCGTGCACTGGCCCGCGGCTACGGTTCGACGGGGATCTCGTGAACCGTAGGATTCCTGCCTTCGCTCACTGTCCAGTAGGCGAGGTCGCTATCGAATGCGACGGCTTCCCCCTGCTGCTCTTGGGGTGAGAGGGCAGTGCACGGCGCCGAGTTCAGTGCATCGGCGACCGATGCTCCCGTGGGCCGGTTCCACATCCACACGGTTCGGTATCCACGCAAGGCGATCACTCGCCCGTCCCACGAGATATCGCCGCCGGAAACCTCAGCGTCGAGCGCCAGCGTCGAGACGAGTTCGAGTTCGCGCTCCCCGTTGCCTGGTGTGAGTGGGCCTGTGAAGATCATCGTGGCCTCCTTGTCCTTCGTCACGACGTAGAGGGCGGGTTCGATCGGATCGACGAACACGGCTTCAGCGTTGTGTACTCCATCTGGATACCGGTACGGGAGTGGGATGACCTCGCTGAACGCGCCGTCGAGCGAATCGGGATCTGCATCGGGAACCCGGTAGATCGTGATCTGTCCGTTGCGGATACCGAAGTTGTCTCCGATGTCTCCGACATAGAGGTAGCTGCCGGTTCCGTCGGGGCCCGGGCCTGCGGCGATGTCCTCCCAATCGAACGCGAACGTGTCAGGCAGATCGAACGTACCGAGGTCGGATCCGTGGATGCCGAACGCGAAGAGGCGGGCACCGCCCCGCGAATCGTTGTGGGACCACAGGACATCAGGTGCAACGTGGCTGACCGCCAGGCCGGATGCTTCCACGAGATCCGGAGACGTGACCGTTCCAGCGTCGATGATCGACCCGTACCGGTCGCACACCGTTGCCCCGGGAGGCAGCGGTGGTGCGGGAGCGAGCGACGATGTGGTTGGCAGGGGAGCCGTCGTTGTCGTCGGGTCATCGAGGGCCACACGGTGGCCATCTGGCGATGCCAGGCCTGGCGTGTCGTCGGACAGACGCGCCAGGGAAACGATGACGATGACGAGTGCAGCTATGGCGATCAGCCACACGGTTGGCTTGCGCATGCCGCGAGGGTAGGACGCTGTCTATCCTGGGCGTCCCATCGCAACGAACCCGATCGCCTGGGCGAGTGTGCCCGAGGCGAGGTCCGCTATCTCGAGGTTCTCGTTCGGCCCGTGCCAGCGGCTCAGCGGATCTGCGACACCGACGAGCATCACGGCGGCATCGGGGTATCGGTCGGAGAACGCCGATACGAACGGGATGGATCCACCCATGCCGATATCGACAGGTTCCACGCCGTACCCCTCACGCATGCCGTCCCGGTACGCCTCGAACAGCGGCCCGGTTGAGGCAAGGTCGAACGCCTCGCCGTAGTGGCCATCGGTGACGGATACTTCGGCGCCCCACGGAACGGACGACTCGATGTGCGCGGTGAGCAGGTCAAGCGCTTCGGCGCCGTCTTGGCCGGGAGCGATCCGCATGCTCACCTTCGCCCGCGCTTGGGGGACGAGCTGGTTGATGGCCTCTTCGAGCGGGACAGCCTCGATCGCAACGATGGAGATCGCGGGTTTGCGCCAGATCCGAGACGTGAGCGTGCCCGAGCCGAGCAGCTCGAGCCCATCGACCGGCAGTACCTGTTCGTTGAGCTCTGCGACGGTGAGGTCGAGCGGATCTGCATCGCCGGACTCCAGGCCAGCCACCGCAACGGAGCCATCGTCGTTGTGGAGGGCGGCTAGCGTACGGGCCAGCGCCATGATCGCATCCGGGTACGTTCCCCCGAACGAGCCAGAGTGCACCGCGTACTGGAGCGTGCGTACGGTGACGGTGCATTCGACGAGGCCGCGCAAGGAGGTCGTGAGGCCAGGCACCCCCGCTCGCCAGTTCCCTGAGTCAGCGATGACGATCGCGTCTGCAGCGAGGAGCTCGCTGTACGTGTCGAGAAAGCTCTTCAGATGGAGCGACCCGGTCTCTTCTTCGCCTTCGATGAACATCTTCACGGTCACGGGGAGATCGTCCCTGAAGGCTCGGATCGACCCGAGGTGCATGGCGATGCCGCACTTGTCGTCAGCGGCGCCGCGACCGTACATTCTGCCATCACGTTCGAACGGTTCGAACGGAGCCGTTTCCCACTGTTCTGCTGGTCCCGGGGGCTGGGTGTCGTGGTGGGCGTAGAGGAGAATGGTCGGCGCCCCTTCGGGCCCTTCCTTCGTGCCGTAGACGGCGGGATGTGCGCCATCGATCTCGAGGAGCTGCACGTCGTCGAGTCCGGATGAGCGCATGAGGCCTGCGACGAAGTCGGCGGATCGCCGCACTTCCCCAGGGTCATAGCCGTCTGCGCTCACGGAAGGGATGCGGACCATGGCTTCGAGCTCGCGTCGAAGCCGTTCGGTGTCGTTCAGTACTGCGGTGCGGAGTTCTTCGTGCATCGTCCGAGCGTACCGCCCGGACACGCCCTGTCCTCCGGCCGATGTGCCCGGGTATCCTGGGTTCCATGGAAGACCCGATCCTCGTGCCCATCGACGTGCCGCTCGTTGGTGATGAACGTAGGAAGAACTGGGCGAAGATCGTCACGAACGTCGATGAGTCGATGGCTTCGGGCTGGGCGTTCGAGGGGGAGTTCATCGCGACCGGCGGTATCCAGGATGTCCCGATCGGTTCGGTCCTCCTCATCTACGGTGAGCGTGGGTCGCGCGCGAATCCGCAGGTCGAGGCGCGTGTGCTGAGGGTGAACAACGACGGGACGCTTTCCCTTGTCACATCAGCGAAGGGCAGGGCATGGGCACGCACGCTTCGTGATCCGATTGCGGAGCTCCTTGCAGAACGCGACGGTGCACCGATAGCGCAGATCGAATGGGATCCGACGCTGTTGCGGTACACGACCGAGGCACTTGAGATGGAACTGCGTCGCAGACGCCAGTAGCGCCGTGGAGCGGACGGCTATCTGGTTGCGACGACGAGCGCGAAGTACTCGTTGGCGTCGGTGA
>CAYLIR010000116.1:0-6069 GCA_964383515.1 uncultured Acidimicrobiaceae bacterium | reverse complement strand
CACAAGGCAACACCTCGGTCCTTGGCGCAGGTCACTCGATGGTGAGGCCAACTTCGATGCGCGCGTAGGTGGTGGAACGACGGACCGGGGTACGGTCGAGGTCGGAGATGACATCGCGGAAGTCTGCTGCCGATACCTCGGTTCCATGCGATGCACCGGCTGCGCGTGAGATCGACTCGTCCATGAGCGTTCCACCCACGTCGTTGCACCCCGATCGCAGCAACGCCTCAGCGCCGTCGAGGCCGAGCTTGACCCACGACGCCTGGATGTTGTCGATCAGCCCCATGAACGCGATACGTGACACCGCGTGCATGAGGATGACCTCGTCCCACGTCGGGCCCGGCCGCGCCCGGCCTCGCAGCCAGATAGGTGACCCCATATGCACGAACGGGAGCGGCACGAACTCCGTGAATCCCCCCGTCCGCATCTGGATGTCGCGTAGCACTTGGATGTGGTTCGCCCACGACCGGGGCCCGTCGACGTGACCGAACATGATCGTCGCCGTGGTCGGGATACCGACATCGTGAGCGGTGATCATCACCTCTGCCCACTGACTCGTGCGGATCTTGTCCGGGCACAGGGTGAGGCGAACGTCGTCGTCGAGGATCTCGGCCGCGGTACCTGGCAAACTTCCGAGTCCGGCAGCCTTCAACCTCACGAGGAGCTCTCGAACGCTCATGCCGAGCGTCTCGGCACCCTGCCATACCTCGAGTGGTGTGAACCCGTGAATGTGGAGATCTGGTAGCTGGTCCTTGATGGCGGTGACAAGATCGATGTAGAACTGGCCGGTGAAGTCCGGGTGGATCCCTCCTTGGAGGCAGACCTCGGTCGCACCGAGGTCCCAGGCTTCCTGTGATCTGTCGACCACGTCCTCGATGCTCATCAGGTAGGGCGCCTCGCGCAGATCGAGTGACCTTGGGCCTTTGCTGAATGCACAGAACCCGCACCTGAAGGAGCACAGGTTGGTGTAGTTGATGTTGCGGTTGACGACGAACGTCACGTCGTCGCCCACGATGCGTCTTCTCAGCGTGTCTGCGACGTCCGCGATCGCCTCGACGTCGGCGCCGTGGGCAGAGAAGAGTACCTCGACCTCCTCCCGTGTCGGCGCGGTGCCGCCGACCGCTCTCTCCAGGATGCCAGCTACGGGCGGAGACACATCGTCGATCGTCCCACGGTCACCTTCGAGCCACGTTCGGTCATGCCAGGCAGCCGACAGGCGCATCTCGGACTGGGGTGTGGCCATGTCCTTCCCAGGTGCCCACTCACCGCGCGGTCTCGCCCGCCCAGACCCATCGACCTGGTTGAGGTACGCGCTGAGCGCACCGGGCTCGAGCGCACGTGCTGCGTCGTCATAGGCGATGCCGGGAGGAAACACCGATCGCTCCACCAGGCGGTACGCCCCGAGCGCGTCCCTGAGTTCGCCGATCGAGTCGGTGTCCCAGTCCCGCAGCAGCAGGTCGCGTGCACCGCACCTGACCGCGTCCACGCCATCGTCGACCGTATCGACATAGACAGATACGACGCCGTGAGCACCAGGGAGCGCGATGAGCTCGACTGCTTCCTCGACGAGGCTTCTTCCTGTGCGCAGGTACGCCGCTTGTGAGAACGCAAGGGCGCTGGCGACTGCGATCCGATCTCCCCTGTGCATGATGGTGATGCGCCATCCTTCGACCGCACGCTGCACGAGGCGATCGGAGCCGTCGGGCGTGACCACGTACGCTGGAGCGTCTGACGCGGGATTGCCACTGACGAGCAGCAATCCTCCCCGTTGTGCCTCCTCGACGTCCGACCTTGTCGGGTCAGCGACTTCAACGGCCAGGGTGTTCTCTCTACGGCGTGTCGATGCCCAGATGGATGTCACCGCAGAGGCGGGGCGAAGCTGTAGGAAGGTGACCTGTGTCATTGCGCTGTGATGGTGTTGGGGATGTCAGCGTACCCGTCGTCTGCGGTACGTTCGACGACATCGGGCAGCAGCTTGGGATCGATCCACGCCTCCGACACGTACTCAGGATATACGGGCAAGCGCGGGCGCAGCGTGAAACCGGCCGCACTCGTGACCCGTTCGAGCTGTTCGAGTTGTGGCCATGGGGCCTCCGGGTTCACCCAGTCGATCGTCACAGGACTCACCCCTCCCCAGTCGTTGATCCCCGCATCGAGGTAGACCGAGAAGTCATCCGTCAGGTTCGGCGGTACCTGGATGTTCGCTTCTGCCCCCAGGATCAGTCTTGCGAGCGCAACGACACGCACGAAATAGGGGACCGTCGGCTCAGGGGCGTTGCGCATGCGGGTGTCCGCTTTCGCACGGAAGTTCTGGAGGATGAACTCCTGGATATGGCCGCCCTCGCGCTGTAGGTCGGCGAGCGCATACAGGCTGTCCACCACCTCAGCATCCGTCTCGCCGATGCCAACAAGAAGACCCGTGGTGAACGGGACACGCTGGTTCCCTGCCTCGCGGATCGTCTCGGTACGCACGGCAGGTACCTTGTCGGGGCAGTTGTGGTGGGGCATGCCTGGTTCCGTCAGCCGCTCCGAGATGTTCTCGAGCATGAGCCCCATCGACACGTTCGTCGGTCGCAGCGCCGCGATGTCCGCAGCCGTCATGATGCCTGGGTTGGCATGCGGGAAGAGGCGTGTTTCAGACCGGATCAGCTCTGCCATCGCAACGACGTAGTCGATCGTCGTCGCGTGTCCCTGGCTGTCGAGGAACTCCTGGGCCTGGGGCCACTTCGCTTCCGGCCGATCGCCGAGGGTGAGCAATGCCTCGGTGCACGCATAGGCATCACCCGCGCGCGCGATCGCGAGGACGTCGTCTGGTGTCAGATACTGTCCGCCAGCTCCTGGCGGCTTCACGAACGTGCAGTAGGTGCACGAGTCCCGACACAGGGTCGTGATCGGGATGAACACCTTGCGCGAGTACGAGACCACGCGACCGTGGCCTTCGTCGCGTAGGTACCCCGCTGCGCTCACGAGCCCTTCGGGTGGAAGAGCACCATCGAGATATGCGATCGCTTCGTCTCTGTCGATAGCACTTCTGACCATCCCGAAACGGTATCACTGTCCAGTGGCACCACCGACGAAAGCATGTACCGATGCCGCCCAACACAGCATCACCTGTTCGCTCGGTTGCCAGGTATCGTCTGCGGCATGCCCAGATGGAGTGGAATCGTCGTCACTGCCCTCGCTGTCACCCTCGCAGCGTGCAGCCCCGACGCGCCGCCCTCGGGGACCACACTTCCTGGGGGTGCGGCTTTGGGCGCACCTACATCGATCCCTTCAACGACGACAACGATGCCGGGCTCTGAGGACTTCTGCCTCTCTGGCGATCTCGAGTTCGTCGACAGCGGCCTCGCCGCAGCCCTTGGTGACGATGTTGGCGATGCAACGCAGATAGAACAGATCCGCCTCGACCAGGCGCCATCGTGCGAGCGCATCACGATCGAGTTCACGAACGGCAATGGCGCACCGGCCACGTCTATCGGGCCGACCGGCATCTCCGTCGTCGATTTCGCAGGGATCGTCCGCATCACGCTTTCGCCTGAGATCACCACCACAGCCATCGCCGACACGCTGTTGGAAGGATCGCTCGTCCACAGCGCGACCGTGGTCCGCGAGGACGACGGCTCCCTCTCTATCAACATCCGCGGTACTGAAGGCACACCGATCATGGCGCGAGCGTTCACCGCGACATCTCCTGCCGCACTCGTGGTCGATGTCGCGTCATCGAACGAGCTTCCCGTGCCTCCCGGTGTCACGGCCTCACCGTCGGTAGTGGTCACCTCCCCGGTTCGCGGCCCCAACCTCTACCCGCTGGCCGTCGACGGCTACGCAGCCCCGGGATTGCACTCCGTGCGAGTGCTCCTCGGGACCGAAGATTCGACGGATGTGGATCTGTTGATCGCCCTTGATGGCAACAACGACGCCTGGCAAGCGTTCAGCGTTTCGATCGTCGATGGGCCGTCGGGAACCGGCACATTGTTCGTGGGAACGGTCGACACCAACAACCAACCACTCGAGGGCGCGTCGGTCTCCCTTGATCTCCCCTGACACTGGGAACGCATACGCCCACACACGGGTCCCGGCTTCGACGAGATCGCAAGCTCTCGCATCCAGCACCGGCCATCAGGGCTTTGGCGGCAGGCGGCCGTTGTATCTTTCGAATCGAGGCGAGGATCCGAGAACGCCGCGGTCACATGTTGCGCCGGTACCTGCCGCCTGCGAGGAACAGTGCCTCAGACATCTGTCCGAGGGAACATACCCTGGTTGCCTCGATGAGTTCCTCGAACACGTTCTCACCCGCAAGGGCAACCTTGCGGAGCTGGTCGAGTGCGGCGCTCGTTGCTTCCGGATCGCGTTCGTGGAGAGCCCGCACGTCGCGGATGAGACTGTGCTTCTCGTCATCGGTGGAACGCACGACCTTGTCTGGGGTGATGAACGGAGACCCTTGCTTGGACAGGAATGTGTTGACACCGACGAGCTCAAGTTCACCCGAGTCCTTCTTGGTCTCGTATTTCAGGCTCTCTTCCTGGATCTTCGAGCGTTGGTACATCGTCTCCATCGCTCCGAGCACGCCTCCTCTGTCCGTGAGCCTGTCGAACTCGGCGAGCACGGCCTCTTCGACAAGGTCGGTGAGCGCAGCGATGATCGTCGATCCCTGGAGCGAGTTCTCGCTGCGTGCAAGGCCGAGTTCCTTGTTGATGATCAACTGGATCGCCAGCGCGCGCCGTACCGAATCCTCGGTTGGGGTGGTGATCGCCTCGTCGTAGGCGTTCGTGTGGAGCGAGTTGCAGTTGTCGTAGATCGCGTAGAGCGCCTGGAGAGTCGTGCGGATGTCGTTGAACTCGATCTCCTGTGCATGCAGCGATCTCCCAGAAGTCTGGATGTGGTACTTGAGCTTCTGCGACCGCTCGTTGGCCCCGTAGAGGTCCCGCATCGCTCTCGACCAGATGCGGCGAGCGACCCGCCCGATGACCGCGTACTCCGGATCAAGGCCGTTGGAGAAGAAGAAACTCAGGTTGGGTGCGAAGTCATCAACGCCCATCCCCCGTGACAGGAAGTACTCGACGAACGTGAAACCGTTGGCGAGTGTGAAGGCAAGCTGGGTGATCGGGTTGGCTCCAGCCTCTGCCATGTGGTAGCCCGAGATCGATACCGAGTAGAAGTTGCGAACGCCGTGGTCCACGAAGTACTGCTGGATGTCGCCCTGCATGGACAGCGCGAATTCGGTGGAGAAGATACACGTGTTCTGCGCTTGGTCCTCCTTGAGGATGTCTGCCTGGATCGTCCCGCGCACCGTACGCAGTGTTTCAGCCTTGATGCGTTCGTACACATCGTCTGGCAGGACCTCCTTGCCGCTGAAGCCGAGAAGGAGCAGTCCGGAACCGTCGTGACCTTCCGGAAGCGGACCCCGATACCGCGGGCGGTCGCTGCCGTGGTCGCGATACCAGGCGTCGATCTGTGCTTCGACTTCTTCCGTGAGCCCGTTCGCGCTGATGTAGCGTTCACACGCCTGGTCGATCGCCGTGTTGAGGAAGAATGCGAGCATCATCGGGGCGGGGCCGTTGATCGTCATAGACACCGATGTCGCTGGGTCGAGCAGGTCGAAACCGGAGTACAGCTTCTTCGCATCGTCAAGCGTCGAGATCGACACGCCCGAGTTCCCGACCTTCCCGAAGATGTCCGGACGCGGGTCGGGGTCGTGGCCATACAACGTCACGGAGTCGAACGCTGTCGACAGGCGTGTGAACGGCAACCCGGAGGCAAGGTAGTGGAACCGCCTGTTCGTCTGTTCTGGGCCACCCTCGCCCGCGAACATGCGCGTGGGGTCCTCTGCTTGCCGCTTGAAAGGGAACACGCCTGCGGTGTAGGGGAACCTTCCCGGAAGATTCTCGGTCCGCGCCCACCGGACACGGTCACCCCATCCGCTGATCTCGGGATGGATGACCCTGGGAAAGTGAGTCCCCGAAAGGCTCTCCACGGTGTTGTCGACGGTGATCGTCTTCCCCCGGACCTCATAGCTGATCGCATCACCGCTGTAGCGCCGCACCTCTGCATCCCAGTCGTCAACGATCC
>CAYLIR010000115.1:0-6086 GCA_964383515.1 uncultured Acidimicrobiaceae bacterium | reverse complement strand
ACCCTGGGGATCGACGACGACGGTCGACGTCCTGCCGTTCAGCGTGAACCTGACCTCGGAGCCGACAGCGTCATCGGTGACCGGGACGAACGAGTCGTCATCACCTGCGAAGAACAGCTCGTCGTGGATCTTGTCCTCGGGGACGCCTCCAGCGGTGAGCACCGACTGGGCGGCGCGCACCATGCCTGAGGGCCCGCACAGGTACCAATCGGTGGCTGTGCCCGCGTCGACGACGGTGGTGAACAACCGGACGAGCTTGTCTTCGTCGATCCGTCCCTCGAACAGTTCGATCGCGTGGGACTCGCGGGACAAGATGTTGAACATCACGAACCGATCCGGATACGTGTTCTTGAGCGCGTCCAGTTCGTCGAGGAACATGATCGAACGTCCGTCGCGGTTCCCGTAGATCAATGTGAACCTGCTGTCCGGCTCGTTCTTGAGGGCCGTCGAGATCATCGCCAGGATGGGAGTGATGCCGCTGCCTGCTGCGATCGCTATGTAGTGCTTCTTGTTGTGCGGGTCGATCGAGATCGTGAAGTCGCCCGTCGGGGGTGTGACCTCCAGGGTGTCCCCAGCAGCGAGCTCCGTGTTCGCGTATGTCGAGAACACACCACCTTCGAGGCGTTTGACCCCGATGGTCAGGTCGGCACTGTCTGCAGGTGAGCAGATCGAATAGGAGCGACGGACGCTCTCGCCATCGATCGTCGCCTTGACGATCACATGCTGTCCGGGTTCGCGGGCGAACACCTCAACGAGGTCTTCTGGCACGTCGAAGGTGATGGCAACGGAATCGTCCGTGACCGGTTCGACGCGCGCAACGGTGAGTGTGTGGAATGCTACTGCCATGTTCAGATCGCCTTGAAGTAGTCGAATGGTTCACCGCAACGGGTGCACACCATCAATGATTTGCATGCTGTAGAACCGAACTCAGACACCGTCCTGGTCGTCTCCGACGAGCACACGGGGCACAGGACCTCTGCCACGACGCCAAGCGGCCCCGGGGGTGCGATCCTGTTTGCGGCCAATTTCTGTTTCGCTTCGTCTGACATCCATTCCGTTGTCCACGCCGGGGCATGGACAACATCGACATCGACGCTGGTGAACCCTCCGTTCGTCAAGACGGACCTGATGTCATCCACGATCACATCCATTGCCGGGCAACCCGAGTAGGTGGGGGTGATGGTGACCCGCACACCGCCATCGGGTGACACCTCGACGTCACGCAAGATCGCGATGTCCTCTATCGATAGGAACGGCAGGTCGGGGTCGACGACACGTTCGAGCATCGCCCTGGCATCTGCCTGGGTCCGCTTCGTGGTGATCACCACGCCAGCCCCGGGTAGGACCGCTGCATCCACTGCATCTCCGCAAGCATCTTGCCAAGATGCTCGGTATGCATCCCTGTGCGCCCGCCCGATGTCTGGAACGGGTCTGCCGGCCGGGTCAGGGTCGCTTCCTCGAGGACGTTGTCCACGGTTGCGTACCAGCTATCAGCGAGCGTGGAGGGATCCACGCCGATGCCTTGTGCCGCGACCTCCTGGTCCACAGCATCGGGTGTGAGCATCTCGACCGTGTACTTCCAGAGGCGGTCGACGGCAGCCTGCATCCGGTCATGGCTCTCCTGGGTTCCGTCACCCAGCCGGATCACCCAGCCAGACGAGTGCCTCAAGTGGTAGGTGGCTTCCTTCTCGGCCCGCTGTGCGATACCCGCGATCGTTGCGTCTGTCGATGTCGAGAGCGCTTTCCACAAAGGCAGTTGATAGGCGTCGAAGAAGAACTGTCTGACCATGAGCCCTGCGAAGTCCTCGTGAGGTTGCTCGACGAGGAGGAGGTTCGTGTACTCGCGCTCGGAGCGAAACATCGCGATCCCATCGGCGTCCCTCTCACCGCCCTCCACCTGCGCAGCGTAGGTGAAGAGGTGGTTCGCAACACCGATGTGGTCCAGCGCGAAATTGCCGACAGCGAGGTCTTCTTCGAGTTCGGGGGCATTCGAGATGTACTCAGCAAGACGCTGTCCGAGCACCACGTTGTCGTCACCATGACGCACGAGGTACGTGAGGAGCGCGTTGTCTGTCGTGATCGTGTTCACAGCTGGCCAACCTCTTCGGGGATCTCATAGAAAGTCGGATGCCGGTACGGCTTGTCCTCGAACGGGCCGAACATCGAGTCTGCGTCGTCTGACGCAACGATGGCCGACGACAGCACAACCCACACACTCTGGCCTTCGGCCCTGCGGGTGTAGCCGTCGCGTGCGTTCTGGATCGCCGTTTCAGCGTCAGGTGCGTGCAGGGATCCGACGTGGGTGTGGCTGAGGCCTCGCTTGGCCCGCACGAACACCTCCCACAGGGGGAACCCGTGGTCGGCTGTCGCACCGAAGGTGACCTCTGTCGGCTTCTCGCCGGGGGCGACCGGTACTTCGTAACTCATGATGTCCTCCTCAGGCGCTCTTGTCCAGTTTCTGTGCGTGTTTGTTCGCGTACGCGGTCGCGCCTGCACGCACCCACGCCCCGTCTTCCCATGCCTTCACCTTGTGCGCGATCCGCTCTCTGTTGAGCCTGCCGTTCCCTTTGATGGTCGCCCAGAACTCGTCCCAGTCGATCTCACCGATGTTCCAGTGGCCGGTTTCCTCATCGAACGAGAGCTCCGGGTCAGGGATGGTCAGGCCGAGATAGTGGGCTTGGGGCACGGTTTGGTCGATGTACATCTGACGCAGATCGTCGTTCGTGATCCGCTTGATCTTCCATGCCATCGACTGCTCGGTGTGGGGGGAATCCGAATCGTGGGGGCCGAACATCATGAGGGACGGCCACCACCAACGGTCGAGTGCATCCTGGGCCAGCGCCTTCTGCTCATCCGAGCCCTGGGCGAGCGCCATGAGTATCGAGTATCCCTGGCGGGCGTGGAAGCTCTCCTCCTTGCAGATCTTCACCATGGCACGGCTGTACGGACCGTACGAGGTGCGCTGCAGCACGATCTGGTTCACGATGGCCGCTCCGTCCACGAGCCAGCCGATCGCTCCCATGTCGGCCCATGACAGCGTCGGGTAGTTGAAGATCGACGAGTACTTCTGCTTGCCGGTGTGGAGCATCTCTTGAAGCTCGTGTCGTGACACACCAAGCGTCTCGGTGGCCGAGTACAGGTACAGGCCGTGGCCTGCCTCATCCTGCACCTTGGCGATGAGGATCATCTTGCGCATGAGCGTCGGCGCCCTCGTGATCCAGTTCGCCTCAGGCTGCATCCCGATCACCTCAGAATGGGCGTGCTGTGCCATCTGGCGGATCAAGGTCGAGCGATATCCGTCTGGCATCCAGTCCCGTGGCTCGACCTTCTCGTCTGCGGCGATCGTCGCCGCGAACCGTTCTTCTCCGTACTGCTGATCCATAGGTCTCCCTCTCTATGTGCCCCACTATACCAAACGAACGTTCGTTGACAAAACGACCGCATACGCAAGGTCGTCGCGTAGCGAGAACGCGCATGCGCCCCTGGTCTATGCCGAAACGCTACCTGCCGAGGAGGATCTGGCGAAGGCGGCGCACGGCGATCACAGCGGCTGCAACGTCGAGGATGCCGTCACGTGCGAGCCACATGTACCAGCGCTCGAGGCGTGGCATGGCACGGTCGTGGATCTCGAGGTATCGGTCGATGGAACCGTCCGCCTGCTCGAGGACCTCCGCAACGATGTCGTGGCGCAGTTCGAGCAGATCGTCGTGCAGCGACTCGATCGCGAGCCTGTCGAATGGCGTCGACCCGGGGAGGAGGCGGATCTGACGATCCAGCCAACCGATACGCAGCACATTGCTGGACTTGGTGTAGAGCGCAGCGATCTCGCCAACAGGCCTGCCGGAGTGACGGGCGAGGTCGACCATGTCCGGTCCTCTGCGCAACGCGCGTTGGTACGCGTGGCGGGTCGCGAGATCGTGTGGGACACCCGCCTGAACCAGCTCGTCGACAACCGCTTCATAGGGTGCCCGCCAGGAATCAGACGGGATCTTCGGCAGATCGTCAGCAAGGGTTGCGAACGCGCCTCTGTCACGCTCGACGACCTCGTCGATCGTACGGTCTGACGGATTGTTGAGATACCACCGGCTCACTCTCGTGACGAGACCATCGACATCCTTGAGCATGGTTCTGGCAGTAGCGGCATCGACCGTCCCGTTGAGTGACTCGATGTCAGCCCACCGCCGCTCAGCATCAGTGACGAGCCGAGCGATCCGGTAGGCACGCACGATCGCTGCAGCCGATGCGCCGGTGATCGTCCTCATCCTCGAGTAGTACGTGGACCCCTGCGAGTTGAGGACCTGGTTCGCCACGATCGTTGCGATCAGTTCACGCCGCAGCGGATGCCGACGGATCTCGTCTGGGAACCGTTCTACGATCGCCTCGGGAAAGTACCCGAAGAGGTCTGCCTCGAAATGCGGGTCGTCTGGCAGCGACGAGGCAAGCAGCAGGTCGGTGAGATCCCGCTTCGCATACGCAAGCAGCACCGCAAGTTCGGGCCGAGCCATCCCGGAACCCTCGCGAACCCGCTGGAGCATCTCCTCTGACGATGGGAGGAACTCGATCTCCCGGTTGAGGATGCCTCCCCTTTCGAGTCTGTCCATGAGGTCCGAATACGCCTCGATGAACTGCGCCGACGTGGCGGACCGCTGCGAGATGATCTGCGCCTGGAGGAAGTTGTCGTAGAGGATGGCTTGAACGACATCGTCCGACACCGACTCGATGAGCGCATCCCGCTCTGCCCTCGAGATCTCCCCTGACGCCTCAGCCATCCCGAGGAGGATCTTGAGGTTGACCTCCCTGTCCGAAGCATGGACACCGCCGGAGTTGTCGATGAAGTCCGTGAAGATCTGGCCGCCGTTGCGTTCGAACTCGATACGTCCGAGTTGGGTGAACCCAAGGTTCCCTCCCTCGCCAACGACCCGCACCCGCAGATCCCTGCCGTTGACCCGCAACACATCGTTGGCACGGTCCTGGACACCCTCGCTCGACTCGCCGCGTGCCTTGACGTAGGTGCCGATACCGCCGTTCCATAGCAGGTCGACCGGTGCCGTCAGGATCCGGCGGATCAGCTCGGATGGGGCGAGGCTCGTGTCGGTCGTGCCGAGCGCGGCACGCATCTCATCCGTAAGATCGATGCTCTTGGCGGAGCGAGAGAACACACCACCACCCTTCGAGACAAGCTCGGAGTTGTAGTCGGCCCATGACGATCTCGGCATGGCGAAGAGCCGGTTTCGCTCCTCCCATGAGATGCTTGGGTCCGGATCCGGGTCGATGAAGATGTCTCGGTGGTCGAACGCGGCAATGAGCTTCAGATTCCTCGACAGGAGCATCCCGTTGCCGAAGACGTCACCGGACATGTCACCGATGCCGACGGCGGTTATCTCCTCTTCGTCCACATCGACGCCGAGGTCCATGAAATGCCTGCGCACCGACTCCCACGCACCGCGCGCGGTGATGCCAAGCGCCTTGTGGTCGTAGCCTGCCGATCCACCCGATGCGAAAGCATCATCGAGCCAGAATCCGTATTCCCTGGCAAGCCCGTTGGCTGTGTCCGAGAACCTGGCGGTCCCCTTGTCAGCGGCAACGACCAGGTACGGGTCGTCACTGTCGTGGCGCACTACTCCTTCGGGTGGCACGATCTCCTGCCCCACCCGGTTGTCCGTGACGTCGAGCAGGCCACGGATGAAGATCTTGTACCCTGCCTCGACCTCCTCGTATGTCGCACCTGCAGGATCTGCGGTCTCCTTGATGACGAATCCACCCTTTGCGCCCGTCGGCACGATCACCGCGTTCTTGGTCATCTGGGCTTTCATCAGGCCGAGGACCTCGGTGCGGTAGTCCTCTCTGCGGTCCGACCAGCGCAGCCCGCCACGAGCGACCATGCCACCACGCAGGTGCACGCCTTCGATCGACGGTGCGTACACGAAGATCTCGAACAGCGGCTTCGGTTCGGGCATGTCGGGGACGAGGTCCGAGGAGAACTTGAGTGCCAACGATTCCCTGGTGTCGACCAGGATGTTGGTCCGCTGCGTTGCCAGCACAAGCCCGAGGAAGCCACGCAGGATCCTGTCCTCGTCAAGGGACCG
>CAYLIR010000114.1:0-6109 GCA_964383515.1 uncultured Acidimicrobiaceae bacterium | reverse complement strand
GTGGTGCTCGGTTCTGGTGCGTGCCTTGAGGAATTCGACATTCTCCATGTTGTGCTGCAGTCTTCAGGTCGCGCCTAGCCAGGCGCACCGCTCTCGGTCATGATCCCCTCGTCAGGACGGCGCTTCGACCGACCGCTGATCCTGTTCCTCGCGCTCGTGATAGCGGGGTTCATCATCGCTACGTTCGATGTGCGATCCGAGAGTGATGGAGTGGCCAACGTCCTGCGCGAGGGAACGCAGTCCGTGTTCGCACCGTTTCAGAAGGGAGTCGGTTGGGCGATGACGCCCGTGGTCGGCTTCATCGACGGTGTTTCCAACATCGCGGGCCTGCGCGATGAGAACGAAAGGCTTCGATCCCAACTGAAGGAAGCGGAGGCGGAGTTGCGTGAGACCGCCGCACTTGAAGAGACGGTGAGGCAGTTGGAGTTGATCAACGGACTGGAAGTCGCGAACGACCTGACAACGGTGACTGCCCGCATCTACGCGTCGGAAACCTCTGTGTTCGACAACGTCAGATACATCGACAAAGGCGCAGAAGACGGCATCATCGCTGGCCAGGCCGTCGTCGACGAGGACGGCCTCGTCGGGAGGGTCGATCTCGTGAGTGCGAAGGACTCGCGGATCAGGCTCATCACAGACCCGCTCGTGTCTGTGGGGGTGCGTGTGCGTTCCACGAACGAGACCGGCATCGTCTCGGGCAGGGGTGACGGCCCGCTTCGACTCGAGATGTTCCGTCCACAGAGACCCGTGCAGAAGGGTGACCTTGTCGTCACCGACGGGAGTCGCTTCCCACCTGGGATCGTCGTGGGCGTGGTCGAGGAGGGACAGGACACCGAAGTCGGCTTCGTGCTGCGCGCGGACATCGATCCTGCCTCACACTTGTCCGAGATCGATTTCGTCAAAGTGGTCGTTGGGTGGTCTCCGCTCGATGCTGCCATACAGGACGGAGAGGAGTCGACGACTTCCACTACCGAGCCTGGGGGCGTCACCTCGACGACCGAGCCAGATACATCGACGACGACAGCAGCCGAGGTGGCAGGATGAGCCGCGGGAGGGTTGTGACGTCCTTGCTTGCGATCTTGGTGATGATCGTGATGCAGACCACCGTGTTCGGATCCGGGGGAATCCAACCGTTCGGTGTTGCTCCAGCACTGGTCACGCTCGCCGTAGTCCTGGTAGCTCCATACGTCGAAGCGGAGTACCACCTGCTACTTGGGTTCACGGCGGGAATCCTGATCGATCTGATCGGGAGCGCACCGCTCGGCCTTTGGGCGATGTCCCTGACAGTCGTGGCATATGCTGCTTCCCGATTGTCGAGACAACTGGCCATGAGCAGCCTTGCGATGGCAGGCATGGTGTTCGGGCTCACGATCGCCGGGCAGGTGATCTTCGTCGTTGTGAGCACGATCTTCGGCCAGGACACGATCGCACAGCCACACGTTGTCCGCAACGTGCTCCTCCCCGGGGTGTGGAACCTTGCGCTTGCCTATCCAGCCATGTGGGCGCTCAAGCGCGTGTTCAAGCCAACAGAGCAAGGATGGGCGCTATGACCAGTCCTCTGCGGATCGGGATACTCGGGATCATCATCATGAGCCTCTTCGCGGTACTGGGAATCCGGCTGTGGACGATGCAGGTCACGAGTGCAGAGGCGTACGAAGGGCGTGCTGAAGACAACCAGATCCGGGTCGTGCGCACACCTGCACCGCGGGGCGATATCTGGGATGTGAACGGCGTCAAGCTCGCTGGCACGCGTTCGGCGCTTGCTGCGGTCATCGACCTGGCGCTCATCGAGGCGGATGAGCAGAGCGATCTTGCACAGAACCTCGCGGCGTTCCTCGATGAGCCTGCATCGGACATTGAGAAGCTCCTTTCCGCGACGAACCTGGGTAGCCAGATCACCGTGGCAACGGACATCAGCGATTCCCAAGCGACCTTCCTCCTGGAGCACCGAGAGATGTTCCCAGGCATAGATGTCGTCCCGCAACCGGTCCGTACCTATCCCGAGGGAGAGCTCGCTGCACACGTCATCGGCTACATCGGCAAGCCCAACACCCAGGATCTCGAAGAGCGCGACGATATCAACGGTGATGACGTCCTCGGAAAAGCTGGTGTTGAACGCACGTACGACATGTTGTTGCAAGGCACGCCGGGCGTCGTCGAGTACAAGGTCGATGCCAAACGGAAGGTCCTCTCCCTTGAGAATGAAGTACCTCCTGCGGCGGGCGGGAACCTGAAGCTCACCATCGACGCCGAGGTGCAGACCCAACTCCAGCTGTCCTTGCAGAACGGCCTCATGCAGGCACGCAGGCTCGAGATGGAGGAGCGCAAGAACGCTGTTGCAGCGAAGTCGCGCAAGCAACGGCTCGCTGAAGCGCTTGCCGAGGCAAAGGATGCGGCGCTGCAACAAGCGCTTGAGGAGAAGGCGTTGCTCGATGCGGCCGCCGAAGACGGCGAGGCGCCAACGACAACCGATTCGCCCGACGGGGACCAACGAGTCGGGCCCGTGGAGATCGACGAGGCAGAGGTCCTCGCATCTCTGTACCCGGGCTTGCCGGTCGATGCCGACGGTATGTGCGTTCCGGTGCAACGTGTCACGATGCAACTCGGCGGCTCGGCCACGATCACGGGTATCGAGTCGCGGCTCGCCACCTTCACAGGCGTGACCGAAGTCGACGGTGAGTTGGTCGCTGGCCTTGTCGTTGGGGGGAAGTCGTTCAGCGTCAGCAACGGGGACTCGTTCGCAGGCACACTGCGCGTCCTGGAACTCACCGATGAGAAGATCGTCCTGAACCACAGTGATGCATGGTGCCCGGTGCGCGCATCGGCCGTTCTGCTCGATCCGAACGACGGTTCTGTGATCGCCATGAGCTCATATCCGACGTTCGACCCTTCGGCGTTCGTCGACGGTCTGAGCGTCGAACAGTGGGACTCTCTCGGAACCGTGTCGGCGTTCACGAACTTCACGGTGCAGGGTCAGTACGCCCCAGCATCGACGTTCAAGACGGTGACCTACGTGCTCGCCCTCGAACAGGACTACTACCCGTTGGACCGTGGGGTGGGGGACAAGGAGATAGGCGAGGGGGAGACGGCCTCTGCGAGTGCAGCTTCCCAAGACACCACGACGACACTGGCTGACGACGAAGCGCCTCGGGAGCCGAATCCCGATGCACCGCAACCCCTGCAGTCCGATACCGACGAGTACTCATGCACTGGCGAGTTCCGATTCCGCCTCAACGACGGCACGTACCAGACGAAGCGAGATTGGAAGTGGCCCGGAGGACACGGCCCGTTGGACCTCCACGGAGCGCTTCAGGCATCGTGCGACCTCTATTTCTGGGACATCGCTCTGCGTCTCTGGAACGAACGCGGCGATGACTCGGGTATCGACAAGGAGAACCTGATCCAGGAGTACGCCCGCGGATTCGGATTCGGTTCCCTCACCGGCATCGACCTTCCTTTCGAGCGAGAAGGCCTCATCCCCGACAGGGCGTGGTTCATCAAAGAGCAGCGCGAGGGCTCACCCAGGGTTCGCCAAGACGGGTCATGGGTCGGTGGTGATCTCATGGACGTTGCCGTAGGCCAGGGTGCGGTGCTCGCAACACCTCTCCAGATGGCCAACAGCCTGGCTGCGATGGTGAACGGCGGCACGTTGTGGCAACCACAAGTGGTGCGTCAGGTTGTTGACAAAGACGGGAAGGTCATCCAGGAGAACGAGCCAACGATCCTCAACCAGATGGATCTCCAACCGCGAACGTCCATTGATCTGCTCGCCGACCTCCAACAGGTCGTCAACAATCAGGACCGCGGCACCGCGCGAGCCGCATTCAAGGACTTCGGGCCCGGCGTAGAACTCGTCGGAGGCAAGACCGGTACCGGCGAGATCATCAAAGCGCCGCGCTCAGAACACTTCCGCCAGGTCGATAGCGCGTTCTTCGTCGGCGTTCTTCCCGTGAACGATCCCCAGTACGTGATCTCGGTCGTTGTCGAGCGAGGAGGCAGCGGAGGGAGGATCGCTGCCCCGGTGGCCCGACAGGTATTCCAGTTCCTCATGAATGGGCCAGATGGCGTCACACCGATCGCTCCCGGATTGGACGCAGACTGATGGCAGCGGAACCGCGAAGGCGGTCGAGGAGATTCGATCCGCATGCGCCCGCCGGTCCGGACCTCGTGCTCATCGTCACATACGTTCTCATCTCACTCTTCGGCTTGTTGATGATCTACTCAGCGACCGCTCCCGGCCTGAGTGCACAAGGCCTCGACCCGACGCGCGAGCTCAAGGCGCAGGCGTTCTTCGTCCTTGTCGGGTTCATCGTGTTCGCTGTCGTTTCGACGATCGATCTCACGGAGGTCAGGCGCTTCGTCATCCCCATATACGTGCTCTCAACGCTGTTGCTCTTGGCGGTGCTCACGCAGTTCGGCCAAAGCAGGGGGGTGTCCCAACGCTGGATCGCTCTCGGACCACTGCAGTTCCAACCATCCGAGATCGCCAAGATCGCGGTCATCTTGATCGTCGCTTCGCTGCTTGCCCCGTCATCGGTTCCCCTGTCGTGGAAGACGGTCGCTCGCGCGGTCGTCGTTGTCGCCGTCCCGGCAGTGCTGATCTTTCGCCAGCCGGACCTCGGTACCATGCTCGTGTTCGCATTCGTGCTGCTCGCCGTGCTCTTCGTCGCGGGCGTGACGCTGCGTCAACTCGGGTTCCTCGGCGTTGCCACGATCATCGGCACGGTTGGGATGTTCCAGCTAAAGCTCATCAAGAAGTACCAGGTCAATCGTTTGATAGCCTTCCTCAATCCGGGCGAGCACGAGCTGACGCTCTCGTACAACCAGACACAGTCTGAGATAGCGATAGGTTCAGGCGGGTTCGCGGGAAAAGGCCTGTTCCAGGGAACCCAGACCAATCTCCAGTTCGTTCCCGTACAGTCGAGTGACTTCATCTTTACCGCGGTTGGGGAACAGTTCGGGTTCGTGGGGAGCATCGTTGTCGTTTCGCTGTTCGCTGTGCTGTTGTTCCGGCTGCTGTCGATCGCCGTGGCTGCCAAGGATCGCTTCTCGTTTCTTGTCACTGCCGGAATCGCCGCCATGTTCGCTTTCCACGTCTTCGTGAACATCGGCATGACCATCAGGATCATGCCGGTGACGGGTCTGCCGCTACCGTTCATGTCTGCAGGGGGAACGGTCTTCGTTGCGATGAGCGCAGCGCTTGGCCTTGCGCATTCAGTCTGGCTCAGGCGCAACGCCCCGGGATCGGATCGCTAGCGGATCGGTGGTATCCCGTCCGATTGCCCCCAGCGTCTCGTGTTCGCTATCGTCAGATTTCATGGATCGACGAGCAGACCAGGGCTGGATCGAAGTCATCGCTGGCCCGATGTTCTCAGGAAAGAGCGAAGAACTCATCCGGCGCGTGACGCGGTATCACCTCGCCCGCGTGCCGACGCAAACGTTCAAACCTGCTATCGACACTCGATACGCCGAGACAGAAGTCGTATCGCATTCCAAGATGAGCACCGCGGCGATCCCAGTGGCAGATTCCGACGAGCTCCTGCGAGCCGTCGAGGACCGCACTGTGGTGGTCGGGGTCGACGAGGGCCAGTTCTTCGACGATGGCCTTGTCGATGTTGCGGCGCGTCTTGCTGCTGCAGGAAAGAACCTCATCATCGCAGGACTCGACCTCGACTATCTCGGTAGGCCGTTCGAACCGATCCCGTCGCTGATGCTCCGTGCGGAGTACGTGACGAAATCCCTTGCCGTGTGCCATCGATGCGGTGGCCCCGGCTTGTTCACCCAGCGGGTGGTGCAATCGGACGAACTGGTCGTCCTTGGGGCAACGGACGCCTACGAGGCACGATGCCGACACTGCTACAACCCACACGAGGCGAACCAACAGTCCCTTGAGATCTAGCTGAACACATGGGCCATGGGCACGCTCTTGGGGCCGTTGCCGCGAGCTGTTGTACCCGAACGCGTGCGCGCTCTTGACTCGCGTTCTTGCTACCATCACGGCAGCACGCCGCAACCGCGGCAGTAAGTTTTCCGACCCGGGACGGGTATGGCCTACGTTCGATCGCTCGAAGCACTGGTGCTCGCGCACCTGTTTGTCTCGCGACGCGCT
>CAYLIR010000113.1:0-6130 GCA_964383515.1 uncultured Acidimicrobiaceae bacterium | reverse complement strand
GATGAGCCAACTGCAGCTCGTCCCTGAAGACGACGGTACCCTCGAACGTTTGCAGGAGACCGAACGCAGGGCACGGCGCGGGGCGGAGATCGTTGCGGAGCATCTGCACACGCTGCGGTTCAGGCAGCGGGAGCTCCGCAGCAAGGTCCACGAAGCGGAAGCGGCGCTTGCGCGGTCTGAGGCTCGCAGAGAGCAGCTTGAAGCCATCATCCGTACAGCATCATCTACGCGCAACACGCTTGACATCGAGCTAGCTGAACTCCGTGTTCGAGATGAGTCCGCGCTTGAGGCGCTCCGCAGAGATGTGGATGCCACTGAGGAGCAGGCACTCGAGGCTCGCCGGCCCGAGCTCGATGAGGACGTAGATCCGCAAGAGCGGCTCGACTCGTTGCGCGCCGACCTGCGCAGGATGGGGCCGATCAACCCGCTTGCTGCACACGAGTACGAAGCGTTGGCAGCCGAGGTCGAGGGACTCGAGAACCAGCTCCGGGATCTCAACGAGTCCAAGACAGAGCTCAAGAAGGTGATCAAGGCCCTCGACGCCAAGATGGTCGACCTGTTCGAATCAGCTTTCGCCGACATCGCCGGGTACTACGAAGAGAACTTCGCCCTCGTCTTCCCAGGGGGGAAGGGCCGTCTTCGGCTCGCGGCATCCGATGATGCGCTCACGGCTGGGGTGATCGTTGAGGCGCAACCAGCAGGGAAGAAAGTGGGGCGGCTGTCCCTACTCAGCGGCGGTGAGCGTTCCCTCGCTGCCCTCGCATTCCTCTTTGCCGTGTTCCGCGCGCGGCCGAGTCCGTTCTACGTGCTCGACGAGGTCGAAGCTGCGTTGGACGACGCGAACCTGCATCGCTTCCTGCGGCTCGTCAACATGCTCAGAGAGGCCTCCCAACTCGTCATCATCACGCACCAGCAGCAGACGATGGAAGCCGCCGACGTGCTCTACGGTGTGACCCTCGAGCCCGGCGGATCTTCGAAGGTGATATCGAAGCGCATGAGCAGCGTTACCGTGTAGGCACCGTTTCTCCATCCCAAGAGGTAGCGCGTGAGCACCAACCTGATCGTCGCACTTGTCGCAGTCGCTGTTGTGATGGCCGTCGCTGCGTTCGTTATCGCCAAGCGCCGTTCGTCTCGACCCTATCCCAGCGGACGCGGCACGAGAGCTCCGGGATCACCGACCCTCCCAGGGCCGGGTGCGGAACGGAGCCTTCGAGATCGGCTGGCGAAGTCCCGCAGTGCCCTCGTCAGCTCGCTCGGTGGGCTGTTCTCCTCTGAGCACCTTGGTGACGACGACTGGGACGAGCTCGAGGACGCGCTGGTACTCGTCGACGTGGGGCCTCAGACGGCCGCAGATATCGTCGATGCGGTGCGGGCATCGAACCCAGGGACCGGCGAAGAGGCGAGGGTCATGCTTGAGCGAGAGCTCGATGCGATCCTTTCCGGGAAGGACAGGTCCTTGCATCTCGACGGCTCGCCCGCCGTGATGGTCGTCGTTGGTGTGAACGGAACAGGGAAGACAACGAGCATCGCGAAGATAGCGAACCGCCTCGCGGGTTCAGGGTCGCGGGTCGTTCTCGGTGCAGCGGACACCTTCCGTGCTGCTGCCGACCAGCAGCTGCGTACGTGGGGGGATCGAGTCGGTGTGCCTGTCGTGACGGGTCCCCAGGGGTCGGATCCAGCCTCCGTCGCCTTCGATGCCTACACGAGGGCGAAGGACGACGGTGCAGACGTGCTCATCGTCGACACAGCAGGGCGACTCCACAGCCAGAAGAACCTGATGGAGGAACTTGCCAAGGTTGCCCGCGTGCTTGAGCGCGAGGCTGGTTCGATCGACGAGGTGCTACTCGTCCTCGATGGGACCACGGGCCAGAACGGGCTCGTCCAGGCGAAGGCGTTCTCTGAAGCGATCGGGGTCACAGGCGTCGTCCTTACGAAACTCGACGGGACCTCGCGTGGCGGCATCGCTATTGCGGTCGAGCGTACGCTTGGCGTGCCGATCAAGTTCATCGGCGTGGGAGAGGGGATGGAAGACCTCTTGCCCTTCGATCCGGATGCATTCATCGCTGCGCTGATCGCACGATGAGGCCACGCGTTGTGTCGTCTACGGTGACAAGCGTTTGTCGGCCTTCTACCCTGCGACCCTGACGGTGGCGTCGAAGCGCACACAGCGAGGTGGCCATGACGGACGAAGAACTCCTTGAGCAGGCCGCGGCGGCGGCATCCGGTTCCTACTCGCCGTACTCCCGATTCAGGGTGGGTGCTGCGATCGTCACCGACGATGGGGCGGTCGTCACAGGGGCCAACGTGGAGAACGCAGCGTTCGGCGCCTCGATCTGTGCTGAGGCCAATGCCATCTCTTCGGCTGTCGCCGCTGGTGCAGCAGGCATCACCACGGTTGCGGTCGTGTGCCTCGATGGTGAGCCGTGCACGCCATGTGGGAACTGTCGCCAGATCATGCGTGAATTCGGTGTGCGTACCGTGGTGCTGCGCACCCACGACGGAATGGCACATGCGGTACCGCTCACGGATCTTCTCCCCATGTCCTTCGGCCCCGAGTCGCTCAACTCGTAACACGACCCCATTGGCACCAATGCGACGGGGCCGCTTCAGAGTGGTTTGTACATCACATGGATGTCTGTGAGCCCCTCGGTGGCGTGTCGGAAGGCGTTCGGCACGGTGCCGACGACCGTGAACCCCATCGATTCCCACAGCCGCAGCGCACGTTCGTTGGTAGCGACCACGGAGTTGAACTGCATGGCCTGGTAGCCGTGGCGCTTCGCTTCATGCAGCATGAACAGGGCGAACAGCCTGCCGATGCCGTGGCCAGCCGCAGATGGTGCGATCATGAAACGGGCGTTTGCGACGTGGTTCCCGAGTCCTGTCTGGTTCGGCTTGAGATAGGCGGTGCCGACGATCAGCGCGTCGGCCTCGGCGACATAGGTGAGCCGTCGCGTCGCCCGGTGCGACATCCACACGGCACGAGCCTCGGACTCGGCGATGTCTGGCAGGTACGGGTAGGTGTCACCCGATGCGACGACAGCTCGAAAGATCGGCCATATCTGTTGCCAGTCCGATGCGAAGGCCCGGCGAAACCGTGGCCGCGACCGCGTGAGATGCAACGCCTGCTCGCTCATACCTCATATTCCTACCACATCACCGGTGATAGCGTGGCTGGGGGCTACCTGGCTTTGAGGGCGTCGATGAGTTGGGGGACGACCTTGTGGAGATCGCCGACGATACCGAGGTCGGCAACACCGAAGATCGGGGCATCCGGATCCTTGTTGATGGCGATGATCGTGTTCGCGCCTTTCATCCCGACGAGGTGCTGCATGGCACCCGAGACGCCTATCGCCATGTAGACGCTCGGTTTGACGGTCTTGCCCGTCTGACCGATCTGATAGGAGTACGGAACCCAGCCAGCATCGACGACCGCGCGGGTGCCGCCGACTGCCCCGTGAAGGAGTCCAGCTAGTTCATCCATCATCGCGAACTTGTCCGCGGCGCCAAGACCGCGGCCTCCGGTCACGACTACCGACGCCGCTTCGAGGTCGGGGCCCTCGGAGGCCTCGACATGACGTTCGACGATGATCGCGTCACCAGAGTGCCCGAGTTCTGGCATCGTGAGCGTGTGAACTTCGGGATCTCCCCCTCCGGTAGGTTCTGCGGCGAACGCCTTTGGCCTCGTGATCACGATCGCAGGTCCAGGGCCCGAGACCTCAGTTGTGACGGCGAGCGTGCCGCCGAGGATCTCGGATGCAATGGTCACTGAACCGTCCACGAACACGTCGAGTGCGTTCGCTACGAGAGGGAGTTCGGTGCGCGCAGCAAGCCGACCTGCAACGTCCCTGTCCGTGTTGCCCATGCCGAAGAGGATGACGCGTGCATCGGAACCATCCAGGAGCGATGCGAGTGCCGCAGCTGCGGGTGCAGCGGGGAGCACATCGCCTGTGTCGATGGCGTGCACCGTCGTCGCCCCGAAACTGCCGAGTGTGGCAAATGCCTCAGGTGAGCCTGTGCCAACATAGAACACGGTGACCGGTCCCATGGTTGCTGCCTTGGAGACCAACTCGAGCGATCCCGGAGTGGGCGCGCCGTCGAACTCCTCTGCGAATACCCATGTAGCCATTCAGATCACCTTCACTTCTTCGAGCATCTCGACGATCCTGGCGAACGCCTCGCCCTCATCTTCGATGATTTCGCCTGCTGCACGTGATGCGACGGGTTCCACGGCAACGACCGTCTGGTTCGCGGCCTTCTCGATTCCGAGGTCCGCTGCTGTCTTGACCGTCACGGGTTTCGACTTCGCCTGCATGATCCCCTTGAACGTCGGGTACCGCGGCTCCACAGCGCCGTTCGTCACAGCGAGCACGGCTGGCATAGGTGATGTGACGACGTCGTAGCCCGCTGCTGTCTGTCGTTCGATCGTGACCGTTCCATCCGCAGCGTCGACCTTGCGGGCGAACGAGAGGCACGGCATGTCGAGGATCTCGGACATCATCTGCGGAACGACGCCGGTGAACCCGTCTGTGGACTCGGTGCCGGCGATGATGAGGTCGTATTCTCCCTCGGCTATCGCAGCGCTGAGTGCCTTTGCTGTGGTGAGGGCATCCGATCCCTTGAGCGCTTCGTCGTCGATGAGGATCGCTCCGTCTGCACCCATGGCAAGTGCTTGCCGGATGCCCTGGAGGTTGCCCGACGGCGACATGGAGAAGAGGGTCACGGTGCCTGCAGAGGCCTCGGCGAGCTGTAGCCCTACTTCGATCCCGACACGGTCGGTGTCATCGAGTACCTGATCGTCCGGGCGAACCACCCAGTGGTTCTCGGCATCGAGTTGATAGGGTGTCGCCGGGTCGGGGATCTGTTTCACACAGACCGCGATGTTCATGATGATGCGGCTCCTTCGGTGGCGGTTGCCTGTATGTTACGGACTTTGAGCGGACACTCAAAAAGCTCAGGCGGTGGAGCCTGCCACGAACGTCGGGAGATAGGCATCGAGCACCGCGGTGAACGTCGTTTTCGCCTTCGCTGCCGTTTCCGTGACCTCATCGTGCGCCAAAGGCGTTGGTGATATCCCTGCTGCGAGATTCGTCACGAGCGATATCCCGGCGACTTCAGCACCCATGTGCCGTGCCGCGATCGCTTCAGGCACAGTCGACATGCCGACGAGATCCGCACCGGCGCCCTTTGCCATCTGCACCTCGGCAGGCGTTTCGTAGGTGGGGCCGAGGAACCAGGCGTAGACGCCTTCGCGCGCTGTGATGCCTGTATCGGAGAACACACCGGCGAGTTCTTCCCTGATACGCGGCGTGTACAGTGTGGACATGTCGGGGAACCGGGGGCCGAGGCGCTCGTCGTTGGGCCCGATGAGCGGATTGCGAGCCGTGAAGTTGATGTGGTCGCTGATGATGACAAGGTCCCCAGGGGAGTAGTCCGAGTTCACGCCTCCTGCGGCATTGGTGAGC
The DNA here is from genome assembly GCA_964383515.1 of uncultured Acidimicrobiaceae bacterium. GTDB lineage: Bacteria > Actinomycetota > Acidimicrobiia > Spongiisociales > UBA5794 > JAMBLL01. Next base: position 668 of record CAYLIR010000113.1, on the reverse strand, counting down.
ATCACCCTGCGCGCACCGGCGGCGATCACGGTGCGCACGCCGAACACGACATCGTCCATCGACCAACCTTCGTAGGCGTGGACCCTGCCCGTCAGTACGAGGATCCTTCCTTGGCCCATAGGGGCGCTGACGAGCGATCCGCCGTGCCCGATGACCTTGGGGACGGGGAAACCCGGAATATCGATGTACGGCACGACGATCGCGTCGGGGAGGGACGCTGCGTAGTCGCTGAGCCCGGAACCGAGCACAAGCGCAGCATCGTGGGACTCGAATCCCGTTGCGTCTGCGATGGACGCTGCGGCCAGGGTGATCTCTTCATAGTTCATGTAATGGTTCCTATCACGAGTTCCAAAGGATGGGTTTCCTGATGAACGATCTTCCACGCCGGGACTGCGAGTTCGAGTGCGGCTTCGAGCCTGGCATCGTCGCGGTACGAGACCGTTGCCAGTGTTTGGCCCTTGGTGACGCGGTCACCGACTTTCGCCTCGATCATGAACCCGACGGTCGGATCGACGTCGTCCTCTTTCTTCGCTCTCCCAGCACCGAGACGTACGGCGGCGGTTCCGATGGCGTATGCGTCGCACGCTTGTATCCAGCCATCTCGATCGGCCGCGATGGTATGGGTCTTGTCCGCGATCGTGAACTTCGAGGGATCCTCGATGTAGCTC
>CAYLIR010000112.1:0-6180 GCA_964383515.1 uncultured Acidimicrobiaceae bacterium | reverse complement strand
CCGGCGATGATCCCCGCTGCAGTGGCAACACCGCCGAGGAGGCCTGCTGCGATATCGAGTTCGCCAACAGCAAGTCCGACGACGAGACCGGCAACGAGAGCACCCAGGAGTGCGCCAACGTTCGCGTCCACTGACTGGATCTGTGCCCCGTAGGCTCCAGCGATCCAGCCGCCGACGAGGCCGAAGATCGTGATGAGCACGAACGCGAGCACAGCGTAGGACCCGAGCAGCCTGATGAAGATGAGCGCGGCGCTTGCGCTACCGGCCACGACCGACATGAGCGTTGTTTCAGCAAGGAGTCGGAAATCCCTGCTTCGTTTGTCGAAGATCGGCCACCCAACAGTGATGGCGACAGCGAGGGCGCTACCGGCGGCGAACCCAGCGAAACCCCATGCGTATGCTCCGATAGCGGTCACGGTCGTTGCGATCAGGGGTGGAAACGGGATGAACCCAATGCCGACCAGCTTCGCTGTGTCCGACACGTCCCACACCCACGCGAGAACCGCTCCGACAGCGACAAGCACGAACCACTCCACCGGTGCCCACGCAACGGCGAGGAGAGCGACGATGAGTGCGACGGTCAGCAGGTTCGGTGGCACCTCAACGGCCGACATCGCTACGGCGCCTCCAGATACAGGAGGGATCAAGGCAACTTCGTCCGTCGATTCGAGGCATGTGGATGCATCGGCCTGTTCACCGTTCACCCAGACACGGGCCGCATCGAGGCCAGCACGGAACCGGTCACCGAACTGGTTGGTCGCTTGTCTGAGAAGCTCCTCGACGGTTCCAGCATCGAAGTCAGCCGAGTCCGTTCCGGCAGATTCTCGTAGGTTGGCGAAGAGACGCAGTGTGGCCATGGGTGCAAGCGTAGCGGTGTCCGCCCCACATGGCGTGCTATGCGATTCTCAGTTCGTCTTCGTGACCTTGCGAAGACCACGCGGCGTGTCAGGGTCGACTCCCACGAGTCCTGCCGTATGGAGCGTGAACAACGGCGCGGCTGGGATGAACACCATCGGGGATGTGCACTCGGGCGTCTTGGGGAGTTGGATACCGGGGATGCCATGTGTCGGCGTGTCGGCAAGGAGGAACACTCGTGCGTCACGTTCTGGGATGGCGCGGCTAGCGGCTGACCACCCTGCCCGAGCAGGTACCGAAGCCGATGGAAACAGCACCGGGCGCCGAGCATCGGCCGGTGATCGTGACGGTATCCCCGTCTTCGAGGAAGGTGCGCTGCGTGCCGTCGGCAAGGGTGAGCGGCTTCGTCCCGTTCCAGGACTGTTCGAGGAGCGATCCGAATTCGGGTGGAGTCGGGCCTGACACGGTTCCGGACGCGAAGAGGTCTCCGGCTCGCGCTGTTGCACCGTTCACGGTGGCGTGTGCAAGCTGTTGCGCCATCGTCCAGTACATGTTGGCAAAGGAGGTCTCGACGATGCGGGTCGGTTCGCCGTCTTGTGCGGTGAGATCGACGCGGAGATCGATCGCTACACCCTCGTGCCTCTCTGGCTGCAGGTAGGGGAGCGGATCGGGGTCCTGCGGATGGGCTGGCACACGGAACGGGGCGAGGGCTTCGAGGGGCACGATCCACGGCGAGATCGTCGTTGCGAACGACTTTCCCAGGAACGGTCCGAGAGGGACGTACTCCCATGCCTGGATATCACGGGCAGACCAGTCATCGACGAGGCACAGGCCGAAGATGTGGTGCTCGGCATCGTCGATGGGTATCGGCTCGCCGAGGTCGTGGCCGCGGCCGGTGATGAACCCGACTTCGAGTTCGATATCGAGCTTCTCGGTAGCACCGAACACCGGTGCGCCCGCACCTCTTCGTTGGCCGGATGGCCGCACGATGGGCGTCCCATCGACAACGACTGTTCCTGCTCTGCCGTGATATCCGACGGGGAGGTGTTTCCAGTTCGGGAACAACGGATCGGTGTCGGGGCGGAACATCTTCCCCACGTTCGTTGCATGCTGCTCGGAGGAGTAGAAGTCCACATAGTCGCCGATGGTGACGGGAAGGTGGAGTGCCACTTCGTGGTCGATGATGAGATCGTGTTCGTCACAGAACGCCTTGCCTGCTTCGTTCCCGTCGGCCAGCACCTCAGTGACACGGGACCGTACATCGGACCAGACCCCGCGTGTGTGGTCGAGGAATCCGTTGAGCGTGTCGGCCCTGAACGTTTCGTGGGCGAGGCCCGTGTTCGAGAACAGTCCTGCCGCTTCGGCCTGCGCGAGATCGAAGACGCTCGATCCGATGGCGATCCCACACCGCGCCCCGTAGGCGTCAGAGAACACCCCGTACGGCAGGTTCTGGATGGGGAAGTCCGATCCTTCAGATACCGGTACCCAGGAGGTGAGTGACGGGTCGACGGTCATGTGCTGTCTCCTAGGAACGAGAGGCCTGTCAGTGCGTCTACGGGTTCGAAGAAATCGCATGAGCCATACGCGACGAAACCATGGGTCCTGACCCTGCGAATCGCGGGGCCGGGGATCGAGAGGCCTCGCCACACGACGAAGGCTGTAGACACGTTGAATGCTGCGGGATCCGCGTCAGCAAGTATGTCCGTGAGCGTCTCGAGGGGATGACCTGCGTCGGCGGCTGCTGCCGCAACGAGGAGGTTGACGAATCCGTGGCGCCACACGCCGAGATCGGCGTCGTAGTGGCGTATCGGCTGGTGGAGGCCAGCCGTGGCTTTGTACGGCAGCCGGGCGTTGGTGGCAAGGAGGATGAACTCGGCCACGGTCTCTGGCGTGGGGAAGAGCGATGCATCTGTCCCACCGCAACGGATCTTCACACCGCCGATGTGTCCGATATCGGCGAGCGCGTGTGCCACTGCTCTCACCTGGCCATCCAATGATCCTGGCTGGAGCACCTCAAGGTACGGAACGACCTCTGGTTGGATCGATATGAGCGCGTTGACCAGCGCCTTGATCGAGTCTTTGTCTGTGTCTCCGATCCGGGCTTCAACCGAAGCTACGGTGGCAGCGGGTTGCATCTCTGCATGGAATGTCTGAGATGCTGCGGCGCCGGCGCCCACAGCGGTATCGACGATGACCCCGATCTCCCACGGTTCCTCTCCTGCTGTGAAGGTCGTTGTGAGCACACCGGCGAGTTCCTCGAGTCTCGAAGACGGGCAGAGGAACCGCCCAGCGACCCAGCTTGCCTTCGATGCGCGTGCAGCACGATATCCGGCGACCGCATCGACCATGTCGAGTGTGGCGGGCGGGAACAATCCCGCATAGTCGATGAGCGCGGCGAACGAAGCGGTTCGTGCGTCGAGTACGAGCCTCATCGTCCCTCGAGCCATGTCCAGGCGTACCCGTCGTCTTCGCAGTCGTGTGCCCCCGGGCCAAGATCGAGTGGGCGGAAGGTGTCGATCATCACGGCGAGTTCTTCTGTGCCGAGTTTGCCGATGCTCGCCTCGACAGATCCGGGTTGCGGGCCGTGGGTATGGCCTGCTGGATGGAGCGACACGGACCCTTGCTCGATGCCAGCGCCCTTGCGGGACATGAAGTTGCCTTCGACGTAGAACAGCACCTCGTCCGAATCGACATTCGCATGGTTGTAGGGAGCGGGAATCGCATCGGGGTGATAGTCGAAGAGCCGCGGGACGAAGGAACACACGACGACACCGGGAGCTTCGAACGTCTGATGCACCGGTGGCGGCTGGTGGATACGGCCCGTGATCGGCTCGAAGTCGTAGACCGAGAACTTGTGTGGGTAGAGGCATCCATCCCAGCCGACGACATCGAAGGGATGGTGCTCGAACACGAACTTCGTCATGCCTCCTCGGTGCTTCACGAGGACATCCACGTTCTCACCGTCTCGGAGCAGCGGTGCTTGAGGCCCATGGATGTCCCGCTCGCAGAACGGTGCATGTTCGAGAAACTGCCCCTTGCGCGACAGGTACCGTTTCGGCGGTCCGATATGGCCCCGTGTCTCGAGGATCAAGGCGCGCACGGGTTCCGAGGATGCATCGAGCTCGTAGCGGTGGATCACCGAAGCAGGGATGATCAGATAGTCGCCCGGTACGAAGCGAATCGCTCCGAATACTGTTTCGAGCGTGCCTGCGCCTTGCTCGATGAAGACCATCTCATCGCCGGTCGCATTCTTGTACAAGCCGGAGCTGTCGCTCCCGACGAAGTAGGAGATCGCGCAGTCCTCGTTCCCCATGAGCACGGCACGGGCTGTGACCATATCGCCGCCTGCCTTGAGCTGGTGCGTCCTGAAGTGGCGCGGTCGCAGCGGATGGTTCGGTGTTGTCTCCTGCGGTTCGTGGTCGACCGCTTCGATCGACGTGAGGGCGGTTGGTGAGAAACGGTGGTACAGCAACGCGGAGTCGAAGGAGAACCCCTCCTCGCCCATCAGTTCCTCTGTATACAACGAGCCGTCAGGCTGGCGAAACTGGGTATGTCGTTTCGGTGGAATGTCGCCCACGGTGCGGTAGTACGGCATTGTGTCTCCTTCGGTCGTGCGCCCATGGTACGCATCTCGAAGGCCGTTGGCAGGCGGACACGCACGGCGCGAGATGCAGCATCTCTCGTTGTGTACTGCGAGCATGAGCTCCGTGGCCTGCCCTGTATCGACGCGGCGCGACTGTGGCTGTCATGCAAAACGAAAGGTCGCCGCCCACCGATACCCAAGGGCGAGTCCTCAACACGTCCCTCCACCGCTCACGGGGACTGTCTGGGACATTCCTGCTCGCGGCTGAAGAATCGAACTCGCGTGGCCATGCTCGCGGTGATATCCAGGGCCGTAGCCCATGGATCGGCTGGACGCTCATGCCCTGTAGGTGGCATACTCGGGTAACGGCGACTGAAGGATGCACGGCAATGGCAGATACCGACCTGACACTGCGCGCGAAAGCGTTCGCATCCAAAGATCCGTTTCCGATGAAAGGGTTCGGGCCCGTCGAATGGTGGGTGGGGAACGCGTTCATGACCGCCCAGGCCATGCGTGCGCTGCTTGGCATGGAGATCGTCGGCTACCGGGGGCCAGAGACCGGTGTCTCGGATCGTTCCTCGTATCTGCTGCGCTCCGACCAGATCCAGTTCATCATCACGGGTTCCCAGGACGGCGACCACGAGATAGCTGAGCATGTCAAGCTCCATGGACCGGGCGTCAAGGATGTCGGGCTCGCCGTCCCCGATGCGCGTGCCGCCCACGCCATGGCGCTCGCGAACGGCGCAACATCACATCGTGAGCCCGAGGTGTTCGAGAACGAGCATGGGCGCATGGTGATCGCTGCGATCACCGCATACGGAGACACGGTGCACTCCCTGATCGAGTCCGACGGCGCAGACCCCCGCTTCGAGCCGCGCACAGACACGATCGCTCGCAGCACAGGACTCCATGCCATCGACCATGTGGTGGCGAACGTGGAACTCGGAAAGATGAACGAATGGGTCGAGTTCTACGAGCGGGTCTTCGCCTTCACGATGCTCAAGCACTTCGACGACGATGCCATCTCGACGGAGTACACAGCGCTCATGTCCAAGGTGATGCAGGGCGGCGGCGGCGTGATCAAGCTCCCCATCAACGAACCGGCTCAAGGGAAGAAGAAGAGCCAGATAGAGGAGTACCTCGATTTCTACAAGACCCCCGGAGTGCAGCACCTTGCACTGGCCACAGACGACCTGCAGACGACCATTGCGGACATCCACGCGCGGGGTATCGAGACGATCTACGTCCCCCACGAATACTACCCGGAAGCACAGGAGCGCCTTGGTGACATCGCACTCGACTGGGAACGCATCGAGGAGCTCTCCATCCTCGTCGACGCCGACGACGACGGCTACCTCCTTCAGACGTTCACCAAGATGCTCCAGGACCGCCCCACCGTGTTCTTCGAGTTCATCGAGCGCCGCGGTGCGACCGGCTTCGGCCTGGGGAACTTCAAAGCGCTCTTCGAATCCATCGAACGCGAGCAAGCCAAGCGAGGCAATCTGTAGTCATGGCCGCCCAGCGGGTCGTCTCAGTAGATCTCAGGCACGAAGGTCTGTTCGGTGATCGGTGGCCTGATGTAGCCGCTGTTCTCCTGCCTGGGAGGCAATTCGATCGGCCCGAGGGTGCGATCCTCGTACGGGATCATGGTCAGGAGGTGGCTGATGCAGTTGAGACGTGCGCGTTTCTTGTCTTCGGCGTTCACGACATACCACGGTGCTTGCTTGATATCGGTGTGGTCG
>CAYLIR010000111.1:0-6299 GCA_964383515.1 uncultured Acidimicrobiaceae bacterium | reverse complement strand
ACCCGACTCGACGCCATCACCGCCACCGTACCCGGCCCACAACCCTCCCGGGCTCTCCCCCTGAACGCGCAGAAACCCCCGCTGAGCGGAGGTTTCACGCTGTAGCCCCGATGGGATTTGAACCCACGCTACCGCCTTGAGAGGGCGGCGTCCTAGGCCTCTAGACGACGGGGCCAGGAAGTAGACCGGAGTCTACTCGCTCGGGAGGAAGGACTTGAACCCTCAATGACGGGACCAGAACCCGGCGTGTTGCCAATTACACCACTCCCGAAGGTTTCGCAAGGATACGCATCACCACCGTGTACCAACAACGTATCTCCTCCCCCGAGCGCTCCCGCTTTCTCTGGGCTGACGGCGTCACATAGACAGCGGAGAACCCTGGGTTCACGGCGTCAACCGAACCGTGGGCTGACGGCGTCATATAGACAGCGGAGAACCCTGGGTTCACGGCGTCATGAGAGGTGGGCGCGGGCGGCGCGGAGACGGGCGAGCGTGGTCTCCTTGCCGAGGATCTCGAGGGACTCGAACAAAGGTGGGCTCACCATCGAACCCGATATGGCGACCCGCACGGGTTGAAAGCCCTTGCGTGCGGAAAGCCCTGTTGTCTCCAACATCGATCGCAGCGCGTCATCGATCGACGCTGTCGACCACTCGTCGAGCGATTCCAAAGCGGTGATCGCAGCGTCGAGGGCGACCGGCCCTTCGTCGACGGCCATCACCTTCTTCCATGCCTTGTCGTCGTACTCATCGATATCGACGAACAGGAACCTCGCCTGGCCCGGGACCTCGCTGAGGAGCTTGGTCCGTTCCTTCACGAGTGGGACAAGTTGCATGAACCGGTCGCGCTCATCGCCGGAGAGCTCACGTCCGAGCTCGGCCTCGAGCAGCGGCATGGTCACGTCGAAGAACGCCCTGTCGCCCATCTCACGGATATAGGCACCGTTGATCCACTCGAGCTTCTTGTGGTCGAAGACCGCCGGGTTCTTCGATACCGTGGCCAGTTCGAAACGGCGCACCATCTCGTCGAGCGGCACGATCGTCTCGTCCTCCCCCACGTTCCAGCCAAGCAGGGCGAGGTAGTTGTTCATCGCCTGGGGCAGGTAGCCCGCCTCACGGTACGCGGACATAGCGGTGTCACCGTGGCGCTTCGAGAGTTTCTTGCCGTCCGGGCCGAACAACAACGACAGGTGCGCGTACGTGGCACGTTCGGCGCCCATCGCCTCGGTAAGGAGGATGTGCTTGGGTGTCGAAGACAGCAGATCCTCTCCCCTGATGACGTGCGTGATCTCGTAGTCGACATCATCGACCGTCGATGCAAGGTGGTAGGTAGGGGTACCGTCGGAGCGCAGGATGACGAAATCGTCGACCTGTGTGTGGTCGAAGCGCATGTCGCCGCGCACGATATCGTGGAACTCGGTCGCACCCGGCCTCGGCACGCGGAAACGCACAGGAGGAGCCTCTCCCTCGGAGAGTCGTCGAGCCGCCTCATCGTGTGGGGGTTCCAAGCTGCCGTCATACGCTGGCGAGGTTCCCGCTTCACGTGCTGCCTTCTTGAACCCGTCGAGCTGTTCGGAGGTCACAAACGAGTAGTACGCCCTGCCCGAAGCAACGAGATCGCCTACGACTGTGCGGTAGCGGTCGTATCTGTCCGACTGTCGATAGGTGCCGTGAGGCCCGCCCACGACGATGCCCTCATCCCAGTCGAGCCCGAGCCATGCGAGATGCTCGAGGATGTCGTCCTGGTACTCGCGGGTACTGCGTGCCGTGTCGGTGTCGTCGGAGCGAAGGATGAGCGTGCCACCGTTGTGACGTGCGAACAGGTAGTTGTACAGGGCCGTGCGGGCAGCGCCAACATGGAGGTATCCCGTTGGTGACGGGGCGAATCTGACACGCACGCTCATGCATCCACCACAGGGTTCAGAAGCACACCGATGCCTTCGATCTCAACTTCCACGTGATCTCCTTCGACGATCGGGCCCACACCAGCAGGTGTGCCGGTGAGGATGACATCGCCAGGCAGCAGGGTCATGACCCGGGATATGAACGATACGAGTTCCGGAACGCCGAACACCATCTCACTGGTCAGGCCCTCCTGTCTGCGCACACCGTTGACAGACGTCGTGATCGAGTGCGGTTCTGCAGGGTCGAACTCGGTGTCGATGGCGGGGCCAAGCGGTAGGAACGTATCGAACCCCTTGGCGCGCGTCCACTGGCCGTCGAGGCGTTGCAGATCCCTTGCGGTGACATCGTTCGCAGCGGTGTACCCGAGCACGTGGTCGAGTGCGTCCTCAGGGGCGACGTTGCGGGTCACCTTTCCGATCACGACCGCAAGCTCGCCTTCGTGGTGGACGTTCGAGGACTCTGGCGGCCGCTTGATCGGGGCAAGCGGGCCGATCACGGTCGTCGGAGGCTTGAGGAACAGCACCGGCGTCGTCGGAACGTCCGATTCCATCTCCGCTGCATGATCGGGATAGTTCTTGCCTATGGCAACGATCTTCGTCGGGATCACCGGCGACAACAGCTTCACCTCAGTGATCGGCAACACGGTCTCTGACCGTTCCCACTGGAAGAACGGTGAACCGTGGAAAAGGCGGATGCCGTCGGGTTCAACAGCTCCGTAGGTGATGTCGTCTGTTTCTGCATCGACGCGGACGATCTTCATGACATGCCTTCCCGTTGGCGTTGCATTCGATCAGGGGTAGTAGCCAGTGGAACGGTAGGACTCGAACCGTTCCAGTTGTTCTTCTGTGAACCCATCGAAGACCCGTGTGAAGTGGTCCATCCCAATGGCGATGAACAAGGCCGACGATTCGACGAGGATATGGCCATCGACCTCCATGGTTCCCTCCGCCCACATCTTGGACCCTTCGATGCGGGACATCCATGCAACCCCTTCAACCGTGACACCCATGGGAACTGGAGCGACGAAGTTCGTGTCGAGCTTCGCTGTGACCCCCGGTGCACCGTATGCGACGGGTACGTAGCCGAGAAGATCGTCCATGAACGCCGCGATCGCCCCACCGTGGACCGTGCCCGGACCGCCCTCGAAGCGTCTGGCGAACTCGAGATGTGCCCGGACCTGAGACCCGTCGAGTATCGGTTCGAGCCCGAGCCCTTGCTCAGCATCGGGGCCGCACCCCCAGCAGTACGGCGTGTGCATCCCGACGAGGCTCTCGACCTTTGGGTCGAACGAGAGGTGCTCACCGGTGAGGTAGGTGTATCTGCGGGTCATCTGCCGACGGTGCGTGTCAAACGTGCTCGAGCCACTCGGGATGCAGATCGAGTTCGCCTGTCACCGTTCCCATGAAGAGCTCTTGTGCCCGCTGTGTGACCGGCCCTGGCTTGCCGCTGCCTACCGGCCGGTCGTCGACCTCGCGCACGGGAGTTACCTCGGCTGCGGTGCCGGTGAAGAACACCTCGTCGGCGTAGTAGAGGTCGGTGCGGGTGATCGCCGATTCCTTGACCGTGTAGCCGTCCTCTTCGAGCAGTGTGCGCACGGAGTCCCTGGTGATCCCATCGAGTGCACCAGCCGAGTTCGGAGGCGTGTGAACGATCCCTTTGCGCACGATGAACATGTTCTCTCCAGAACCTTCAGCAACGAGTCCCGCGTCATTCAACAGGATCGCTTCATCGTATCCCGCTCGCAGCGCAGCGGTCTTGGCGAGCACCGAGTTGATATAGCCGCCCGTCCCCTTTGCGTCGGGCATAGAAGCGTTCGGGCCGATACGACGCCACGAGGAGACGGCGACCCTGATGCCGTTCTTGAGGCCTTCCTCGCCGAGGTAGGCACCCCACTCCCACGCTGCGACGATCATGTGGACGTTCGCACCGGCTGGGTTCAATCCGATCGATCCTGTTCCATAGAACGTGATCGGCCTGATGTAGCCGGATTGCAGGCCGTTGACCCGCATGACCTCTTTGCACACGTCCACGAGTTCCTGCACCGTGTATTCGAGCGGGATACCGAATGCCTTCGCTGAGCGTTCCAGGCGTTCGATGTGGTCGGTGAGGCGGAATACCGCAGGGCCTTGGTCTGTGGTGTAGGCACGGATACCTTCGAAGGCTCCTGTCCCATAGTGAAGACCATGGGAGAGCACATGGATCTGCGCCTCGTCCCATGGCACGAGATTGCCGTCCATCCAGATGAATTCGGTTGCATCCATGACGCTAGTTTGGCACGTCGTGGCGTGTTGTGCGCCACCTACCGCAAGTGCCGTTCGTGCCAGTCGAGTATCGCCGCGAACCGGTCGAGACGGTGTTTCGGTTTTCCACTTCGCGACAGTTCGTGCCCTTCCCCCGACGGGAAGATGAGCAGTTCCGTATCGGTGCCTGAGCGATAGAGGGCCGTGAAGTACTGCTGTCCCTGCTCGAGCGGACAACGGAAGTCTGTCTCTGCGTGGATGACGAGCGTCGGCGTCTTGACCTTGTGGGCTCGTGCGAGTGCGCTTGCTTCCCAAAGCTGGTCTGCACCCTCTGGCATGTTCGTTCCGATATACACGTCCATGAAGAACGGGATATCGCTGGTCCCGGCCATCGACACCCAGTTGTACACGCCCCGCTCTGCCACGGCCGAGATATAGCTCTGGTCAAGGGCGGTCACCATCGCTGTGGACAGCCCGCCATAGGAACCACCCATGACGCCGAGGCGATCGAGGTCGAGCCGGCCGAACTGCTTGGCGGCCTGGTACGGCGCCGAGGTCAGGTCGAGCATGTCGGGGGGCATCTCCTCGGACCATCGACCCAACGGGGCGGCGACGTGGTCGTATCCGTAGCCGGTCGACCCCCTCGGGTTGATGGCGACGACGCCGTAGCCCGCGCCGGCGTACACCTGGAACTCGTCGAAGAACCCCCAGTCATACTGGGCTGCAGGGCCACCATGGATAGTGACCAGCAGGGGCACCTTCCCGTCGCCTTCGGGGAGGTAGACCCAGCCGTGGATCTCGTGGCCGTCGGATGTGAAAGTGAACTCCTCGGGTTCCACGAGCGCCGCATCTGAGGCGAAGATGACGTTGAGGGAGGTGATAGGTATGTCGGTGGCGCCGTCCCACCAGTACACGTCGCCTGGGTTCGTCGGTGTCGTTGCCGTGAACACCGCAGCGGTCCCGTCCCTGTTCGGATCCCATCCGGTGATCACACGCTTGCCTCCGACAACGTCGGTGGGGTCTCCGTCAGGGCTGATACGGATCACCCGCTGGGCGCCGCGGTCTTCGAGAACGACGGTCATCGACCCGTCTATCGCGAACCTCGGTGCGGTGAACGGGCCACCCGGGTGGTCCGGCATCATGTCGCGGTCGATGTCGGTGAGTTTCGTGAGCACGCCACCGTCGACCCTGTGGATCTGTGGTGCGTGCAAGGTCATCCGATCCGTCACATTGCCGAGCACGTGGAGGGTGCCGTCAGGACTGAATCCGGCCCATTCCCATTGACCGTCCGGTGTCACCGCCACAGGAGCGCCTCCGCTGGCAGCGACGGTGAATACCTGGTTGAGCGGGTTCGTCCACCGGTCGTCGCCTGTTGCGGAGACAAACGCGATCGTGCCGGCATCGGGACTCCAGGCGACGCCGGACTCCGAATGGTCGCCCTCGGTCAGTTGCGTCGCGTCGTAGGTTCCTGTGTCGAGCAGCCAGATATGGGTGCGCTTGTCGTGGACCCACCCGAGATCGTCGAAACGGAACGATGGATGGCTGACCCGTTTCGGCGCGCGTTTGCGTTCATCGTCGTCATCGATGCCGTCGATGTACTCGGCGACGGTCATGGCGATCTTCGTCCCATCCGGGGACCATTCGATGCTCGACACGCCGAGGTCGAAGCCGGTGACGATCTCCGCCTCGCCCCCGTCTGTCGGCATGAGAGCAACCTGTGGCTTGTCATCGTCACCTGGCCCTTTGCGCAGGAACGCCAGGGTCTTCCCGTCTGGTGACCAGCGCGGTGACACGTCCGCCTTTCCTGATGTCATCTGGCGGGCGTCTTCACCGTCGTACACCCAGATCTGCCGGATGTACTCGTCCTCGTCGAGATCCATCTGCGTAACAACGAACACGACCCGCTCACCGTCGGGATGCAGGGAAGCCTCAGAGGGGACGCGGAAGTCGCCGAGTTGCTCAGGACGCATGGAGGATCCAATCCCTAGATGGAGGAAGGGTAGGAGACATCCCGAACCCAGAGTTCACTGCACTCCATGTGGCGCTGTGTTGTCGCGGTTCGGCAGATGTCACAAGACAAGGGTGGCGAGCCAGCCGATCGCCAGGCCGTAGAGACCGGCGCCGACGTCGTCCATCGTGATCCCACCGGCGCCGGGC
>CAYLIR010000110.1:0-6415 GCA_964383515.1 uncultured Acidimicrobiaceae bacterium | reverse complement strand
CGTTGTCGGGCCATCTGGGAGAAACGAGAAGCCGACGAACGCATGGAGCTCGGGGTGGTCGAGATCCCGCAGCTGGTCGCGGAGCGAAGCGAAGCGGCGATCGCCACGGGCTGTTGCGCGCCATGCGGTGCCAAGCCCGGCGATCCGCTCATCGGTCGGTGTCGACAGCGCAACCGCGCGGTCGACCAGCAACGCGCCGGTCCTGGCGAAGTCGAACGAGTCGAACGCAACATCGATGGACGCGACAGATAGCGGGCCAGACGGCCTGAGCTGGCGCGCAAGCTCCTCGACTTCTCCTTCAGATACCAGGTACATCGTTGTGAGGGTAGATAGGTCCTGTCGATGAGCCCTACCCGAGCGTTTCGGACACGACCGCCGCTACCACGTCGGGGCGTTCCATGGGAAGGAAGTGGCTCGTATCTGGCACGACGATGACAGTGGGGTCGGTGAACTGGTCCGCGAGCATTTCCAGGAATCGCTGCGTGTGGATCTCCGATCGCTCCCCGGCGACGATCGTCACGGGCACCGCTATGTCTCGGACACGATTCCATGTGTCGTGATTGCCGCCTTCACGGAACACATCTGCTTCGACCGCAGGGGCACACTTGATCGCGACGCCGTTCCCGTCGTCGACGAAGCCGTGGTCGACGTACGCCGCAAGGACATCTGGCTGCCACGTGGCCATGGGCCCTGAAACGAACCGCTCGTACGCGCGGTCGCGCGACTCGAACCTGTTCCTCCTCCGCTGGGCAGCGCGAGCAAGAGGGATGTTCGCCCGCTCGAAAGGAGGGGGGAAGATGATGGGCTCGATCAGGATCACCGACGTGAACAGGTCTGGAGCTAGCGCCGCAGCCCGCGCAACGACAGCCCCACCGCACGAATGGCCCACACCGACGACACCCCTGAGATGGCCCATCGTGTGGATGACGTCGTTGGTGAGGGTGTCCCAACGATACGGTGGGGCGGCTTGTGGGCTGTCACCGTGGCCGCGCAGGTCTACAGCGAGCGTCCTCGTTGCAGGCCGCAGCGTCTCGAGCGCGGAGATGACAGGGAACCATACCTCCTTGCAGAATCCGGTCGCGTGGACGAACAGCACCTCGGGCTCATCGAAGGAACCGACACCAGCAAGATCCACAGGCATGGAATCGCTTGTCACTGGTCCGTGTCGTCGATCCGCCACTCGAGCTGGTTGTCGACATCGACAACCCCGTCGAGTCTCCTGGTGAGTTCCTCCATCAAGCGAGCCTCGGTACGCGTTCCGATCTTGCCGGACAGCTTGACGACACCGTTCGCCACGGTGACATCGATGGTGGACGGGTCGACGAACAGCACACGGCGGACGAGATCTTCCCTGATCTCGTCCTCGATGAGATCATCCGGCCTCGTGAACCCTGCGACGATGTCGAAACGGGAGATGATCCCGACCATCGCCCCTTCCTCGGTCACGACGACACGCTTGACACCGTGCTCATGCATGAAACGGGCGGCATCCATCACCTCAAGATCGGGTGGAACGGTGAGTACCGAATGCGACATCACTTCGCTCACGATCTCAGCTGGCACACCGCCATCAGCCCGCTTGACCTCCATGGCGAGGAAGTCACCTTCGGTGATGATCCCCAGAACATGCTCTTCGTCGTCGACGACGGGGAGACCCGACACGCTGTAGCGGAACATCATCCGCGCTGCATCGCGCAGCGTCGTGGTCGGTGCCGCAGCTACTACGTCGGTTGTCATCAGATCCCTAACGCGCATGCTTCGATCTTACAGGCTCGATGGCAAGTCTGTCCTCGAAGGTATCCACGTCCCCTGTACCGGACGCACCTTGATACGAGCGTCGACGACCTTGATGCCCTCTCCAGGCTTGCGCACCTTCACCGGGTTGAGGTCCATCTCGAACACCTCGGGGAGATCCTCGATCAGTGCAGACAACCGGAGCAGAGCCTCGATCACTGCATCGACATCCCCGGGCTCAGCGCCGCGATACCCCTCGAGAAGCCGTGCCGACTTCACATCAGCGATCATCTCACGTGCATCGATGTCCGTCAGCGGATGGATGCGGAACGCAACATCTCCGATGAGTTCCACGAACACACCGCCGAGGCCGAACACGACCAGCGGCCCGAAGTTCGGGTCTTCGACCATACCGATGAGGATCTCGTGGCCTCCGGATACGAACTCCTGCACGAGCACCCCTTCGGCATCCGGTACGGCGTTCGTGACCTTCTCGTACGCCGCGGCGACTTCCTCATCGCCCGACACGTTCAAGACGACACCGCCAACATCGGATTTGTGGACAGCCGAAGGTGAGACGACCTTCAGCACGACGGGCCCGCCGACCTGCTCGGCGAAGCTCGTGGCGTCCTCAACGGTGTGCACGACCTTCGTCTGCGGGATCGAAAGCCCATATGCGACCAAGATCGCATCGACTGCATCCGGGTCGAGCCAGTCGCCGTCCGCGTCGATGCTCGCCATGGCCTTGTCGATCACTTCTCGAGCGGCCTCCCTGTCCACGTCGTCGAACCTGCGGGGTTTCCCTGTCGGCTTGTTCCGCCACTCGGCGTAGCCGACCGCCTTGCGCAGCGCCATGACGGCACGCTCGGGGAACGGGAACGAGGGGAACTTGGCGGTCGTGCTTTCGAGTTCCGTCGGGCTTCCCGCCGAGTCCATGTACACGCTCATGAACAGCTTGTTGTGATCTGCCCCCTCTGCTGCCTCCCGAATCGCGGTGGCGATCTCGGTCGCCCCCGTGTCTGCCGTTGGAATGTACACAGCGATCAAGGCATCGATCTCGTCGCTTGCAAGCAACATGCTGATCGTCTTGTGGTACTCCTCTGGTCCTGCCGCGGCGATCATGTCGACCGGATTCGCAACAGCCGCATCCGCGGACAGGAACGATCGCAGTTCATCTTGGAGCGCATCCGAGAGCGTAGGGACCTCCATGCCATGGGATTCGAGGGCATCCACGGCCAGGATCGCGGGCCCACCGGCGTTCGTGATCACACCGACCCTGCGCCCCTGTGGCAGCGGTTGGCTCGACAACAGCGAGGCAACATTGAACAGCTCCTCGAGCGTGTCCACACGGATGACGCCGGATTGTTCGAACAGCGCGTCCACCGCAGTGTCGAGGCTTGCGAGGGAACCGGTGTGGCTCGCCGCCGCCTTGGCTCCAGCGGCCGTGCGACCGGATTTCACGGCAACGATCGGCTTCTTCATGCCGATCCTGCGTGCGATCCGGGCGAACCGTCTCGGATTGCCGAACGACTCGAGATACAGGAGGATGACATCCGTGTTCGGATCTTCCTCCCAGTACAACAGCAGGTCGTTGCCGGACACATCGGTCGTGTTGCCGACCGACACGAACGTCGAGATGCCGATGCCGAGTTCGGTTGCGTAGTCGATGATCGCCAAGCCGAGCGCACCACTCTGGGAAAGCATCGCAACATTGCCCCTCGGGGGGAAGACCGGTCCGAACTGACCGTCGAGGTTGATGGCTGGGTCGGTGTTGAGCAGACCCATACAGTTCGGGCCGACCATGCGCATACCGGCCTGGCGGGTGATCTTGAGCAGTTCCTCCTCCGCTTTGGCCCCGTCTTCGCCAACCTCTGAGAACCCTGCAGAGATGACAACAAGCCCCTTGACACCCTTCTCGGCACATTCTTGGACCACATCGAGCACGAATCGGGAGGGCACGACGATGAACGCTAGATCCACGCTACCGGGGATGTCCTTGACTGAAGGGAACGTGGGGATGGAACGCACGACGGCCGTCTTGGGGTTCACCGGATACACAGGTCCCTGGAAATCTGCGTTGATGATGTTGTTGAACAGCCTCCCACCGATCGACGATCGGTTGCGGCTCGCTCCGATGACCGCTATCGAGTGTGGGTAGAACAGCGGGAACAAGCTCGCGGCCGTCGATATCTGCTCTGCCTTTCCCTCCGCTTCGAGTACGGTGTCGGATTCTTCCGTTGGTATCTCGACCGTGTAGACGCCTTCGTCGATCGCCCTCGACAGCGAGAAACCTGCGTTGCGGAACACGCGCATCATGGCATGGTTGTCTGCAAGCAAGTACGCCCTGAATCGCTCGATACCCATCGCACGGGCATATGCAGCGACACGGAAGAGGAGCAGCGTGCCGACCCCCTTACCCTGGAACTCGTCTGCGACGGTGAACGCTATCTCGGCGTGCTTGGGGTCAGATTCGATGGTGTTGTAGCGACCGACGCCGATCAGACGCCCGTCTGCGATCGCGATGAACGCCATGTCCTTGCTGTAGTCGAGCTCCGTGTAGGACTTGAGCTCGTCTGGCTGAAGCTCTCTCTTGACGCGGAAGAACCTGAAGTAACTGCTCTCAGACGACATGTGATGGACGAAGTCCTGCAGCGCGTCTGCGTCTGACGGCACGATCGGCCGAATATGGACCGTGCCGCCCTCACGTAGCACGGCATCTTGCTCCCAATCGCTCGGGTAGCCAGCCGGAGGATCTGTGATCGTGCTCGGAACTGTCGTGTTCGTCATGGGCCCTTTCCTATGTCACCCCCAATTCTGGCACGACGCGGGAGCCGCGTGGAATCGCGACGCCTGGTTTCTTCGACCTGGGGAATCTCCGCACCCGTACTGAGCATCTGCTCGGCGCGCTGCAGAGGCGCTACACCGATCCCCACGTCGAAACGTGCCGGACTCGCGCCGTCATGCCAAAGCGACGAGATCGAGCATGGACTCATCGAAGTAGCCAGCGTCGCCTTCAGGCATGATGATCGCCCTCGTCGGTTCGAGCTCCGCTACGAACTCGGTGTCGTGGCTGACGAGGATGACCGTTCCTTCATATCGCTGGAGTGCGAACAGCAGTGCCGCTTTCGCTTGTGGATCCAGGTTGTTCGTCGGTTCGTCGAGGAGCAGTACGTTGTGTCTTCCCACGACGATGCGTGCGAGCGCGAGCTTCGTCCGCTCGCCTCCCGAAAGCGTTCCTGCCTCCTGATCGACCTTGTCCGCGAGGAGAAAGAGTCCGAGTATCGCACGCAGCTCACGGTCGGGAAGACCAGATGCATGGCGCATATGGTCAAGGACGGACGTTGCAGGGTGGATGTCCTCGTGCTCCTGTGCGTAGTAGCCGACGGACACCTTGTGCCCAACTTCCACCTCACCGAGGTCAGGCAGCTCCACGCCGGCCAGTAGTCGCAGCAACGTTGTCTTCCCTGCGCCGTTCAAGCCCATGATGACCAGCGTGTCCCCCCGATCGACGACCACGTCGACGTCCACGAAGACGACGTTCATCTCATACGCTTTCGCCAGATCGGTCCCTCGCAGCGGGATCTTGCCTGAGGGTTCCGGCTGGGGAAACGCGACGTTGATCTCGCGCACGTCCCTGGTGACATCGACGAGCCCGGATCGCATCCTCGCAACCCGGGTCTCCCACGACTTGGCTGTCTTGGCCTTCGCAGCCTTCGCCTTGAAGCGCTGTATCCCTGCTTCGAGCCGCGCGATCTCTGCATCCTGACGCCTGCGCTCTCTGAGCCGTTGCTCGTGCCTGCGCTCTCTGTCTTGGAGATAGAACGAGAAGTTCCCACGGTACGGCTCGATGTGGCCATCGTCGACCGCGAGCACCATGGTTATCGACGAATCGAGCAGGGGAAGATCGTGGCTCACGAGGAGGACGCCACCAGTGAAACCGGAAAGATATCGCACGAGCCACTCCTTGGCATCCATGTCGAGGTGGTTCGTCGGCTCATCGAGGATCAGCGTGTCGGCCTCTCCAAAGAGCAGCCTGGCAAGCTCCACCCGTCGACGCTGGCCACCGGACATCGTCGCGATCGGCTGGTCGAGTTCATCCACCCCGATGCCGAGTCCCGCTGCGAACCGCTTCGCCTCCGCCTTGGCTGGGTAGCCGCCGCGAGCGGAGAACTCGTCATCGAGACGACCGAACCGGTGGATCAGCTTGTCTCTGTCGGCACCGGTCACATCCTCCATCGCGAGGCGAACCCGTTCCATCTGCCGCTCGATATCGCCGATCTGGCGCGCGGTGAGGATACGTTCGAGCGCTGTCTCCTCCCCGGTGCCTGCAGTGGGCACTTCCTGGGGCAGATAGCCGATCGATCCCGATCGGGCCACCGACCCAGCTTCGGGCTGCGTGCCTTCGGCAAGCACTCGCAACAAGGTCGTCTTGCCTGCGCCGTTCGGGCCAACAAGGCCGATCTTGTCTCCAGGTTGCACCGTGAAGGACACGTCGGTCAACAGCGTGCGCGCGCCAGCGCTGACGGTCACATTTCTCACGAGCAACATGGACAGGCTTTCCGATGGGGGCAGCCACACGATACCGAGCCGTCGGAGTTGCAGCGTGTTCGGCTGATCGGTGCGGTACCGTAGCGCACACATGATGCGTACCAACCAGTCCTTCCCCTCCTGATGCTCGACC
>CAYLIR010000109.1:0-6431 GCA_964383515.1 uncultured Acidimicrobiaceae bacterium | reverse complement strand
TCGAGGGCTTGAATATGAATATCGCGATTTTGTGCTCGCTATGGAGTGCTCAGAGAGCATTCACATAGTTTTGGTGACAATAGCGGCGGTGATCCACCCGTTCCCATTCCGAACACGGAAGTTAAGACCGCCAGCGCCGATGGTACTTGGGCCGAGGGGCCCCGGGAGAGTAGGTCGTTGCCAAACATTTCACGAAAAGGGCCGTTCCACCGCAAGGTTGGGGCGGCCCTTTTCGCGTATCGTCGGTGACGTCGTGGGCTTTGTACTATTGCGCGGGCGCTGCGGCGTGGCGAGGAAGCGTGAGGAGTGAGGAAACATGGGACACAACAAGGATCGCAAGCCACGCAAGAAGGGGCGAGACAGCGCCCAGCGGCGTGGCGGGGGATCTTCCTCGTCAGCGCCACGAGATCGCAGAGATGGCGGAGGCCGGCGCAAGAAGCGTTACACGGCGACCACCCGAGATGTGGAGCGAGCCCAGTTCGAGGAGCGCAAGAAGCGCAGGCGCGATCTCCGTGGTGCAGCGGTCAATCTTCCGAACTGGGTGATCGAGAATCTCGAACGGGTCACGCCGAGAGATCGGATCGCCCCCGCGCTTGAGGAGCTCGGCGCAGCGTCCGAGGCGCTCGCCGAGGGCAACTTCCACGCCGCGGTGCGGCACGGGAAACGGGCGAAGGCCCTCTCACCCCAGGACGCGACGATCCGCGAGACGATCGGTATCGGCGCCTACCGCATCGGTGACTGGAAGACAGCGCTCGCTGAGCTGCGAGCGTATCGTCGTATGGCAGGGGAGACGACACACCTTCCGATAGAGATGGACGTGCTGCGAGCCCAGGGCCGCACGCATGATGTGGAGCAGGCCTGGAACGAGCTCCAGAAGCGTGGCGGACATGGGCTCGTCATGAACGAGGGCAAGGTCGTGTACGCATCGTACCTCCTCGACGAGGGTCGCCCGGAGGAAGCGTGGGACGTGGTCAAGCCCGGTCGAATCGAGGAACGCCCGAATGAAGGCCATCTTCGCCAGTACTACGTTGCGGGCCGCGCCGCGGCGGCGCTCGGTGACCGAGACACAGCCAAAGAGCTGTCCGATGTGATCATCACGACGGATCCCGCTTTCCCAGGCTGGGAGCAACTGGAGAAAGAGATCGCGAAGATCTCCTCACGCGACCACCCGTAGACACGCCGACACAGCGGACGCCAACGAGGAGCTGCTCGGCGGGGTGGTGTGGGAAGTACGGCATCGCTTGGAGTCGACGCGGCGGCGGTCGCGATACCGGGTTCTCGTACCACAACGGATCATGCATGTTCGCTCCGTGCCGTTCCTGTCATAGCCGGCGGGTACATTGAAGATGTCCCGTGCTTCCCGAGAAGGGAATGTCATGGATCTCAATCTGATCGTCCTCGCGGGGCGGCTCGCCACGGACCCGGAAACCCAAACGTTCGCATCGGGTGGTCGGTTGGTTCGACTGCTCGTGACGGTTCGCAGCGGTGAGCCGCGTCGCCGAATCGATGTACTCCCCGTCGTCATGTGGGACCCAGAACCCGACGACATGTTCGATGCGATGCGCAGGGGATCGGCAGTATGGGTCGCCGGAAGCGTCCAGCGGCGATTCTGGTCTGCTGCAGCAGGAAGAACAAGCCGCGTGGAGATCGTCGCCCATGACGTGCAAGTGCGTCCGGTAGCCCAAGGGACCGCCGACAGGAGTTCCGACGTGCCCTAGAGTTGTCGCCATGTCCGAAACCATCATCGCAGCCGCATCCGACGCGGCGAAAGCTTCGGCCGTGGCAGTCGCTGACATGGGCGGCAACGCGGTCGATGCGGCGATCGCCGCGGTGTTGACCTCGATGGCAACCGAGCTTGGGATCGTCTCGCCGGGCGCTGGCGGGTACATCACGATCTGGCCACCGGATGCCCAACCGGTGGTCATCGATGCGTACGCTGAGATGCCAGGGCGTGGGAGAACGGCTGGAGCCGAGATCGATGTTCGCAAAGTGTCCATGCAGTACGGCGGCGGGATGGAGACCATCGTGGGCTGGGGGAGCGTTGCCACACCAGGGGCGTTCAAAGGTTTCGAGATGGCGTCGCGACGTTTCGGTGCTGTCCCGTGGGCCGAGTTGTTGCACCCGACGGTTGCACTCGTACGCGATGGATTCACCCTCTCTCAGGCGAGCGGCTACTACCTCGCCTATGCCCACGACGTCATCTACGGGTGGGACACTGAGACGTTCGCTGACTATCACAAGGAGGACGGCACGCCACATCAGGCCGGGGACATCGTGACGAACAAGCGTCTCGCCGATTGCTTCGAGGAACTTGCCCACGAAGGTGCCGATCTCTTGTATCACGGAGATCTCGGCGCTGCACTCGGAAGAGCGAGTGCTGAGCGTGGCGGGTTGCTGACACGCCATGACCTTGAGGAGTACACCGCTGTGGTCCGTTCACCTGCACGGATAGGCCTCCATCATTGGGACGTGGCCACGAACGCCCCGCCAGCCGTGGGAGGGATCACCCTGTCCGCTCTCCTGACGCTGCTTGAGACGCAGCACATCGCTGGTTGGTCCGCGCACGAGGTCGCGAGATATGCTGCTGCCCAGGAAGCGGTGTTCAGCTTCCGGCGTACGCTGCTCGACGGTGTCAGTGACCGATTCGCAGGTGCCGATGCGATCCTCGAGATGGCCCAACGCGGTGACATAGAAGCCATCCATCGTTCGCCGAGCACCGTACACGCTTCTGCAGTCGATGCATCAGGCCTCGCCTGCTCGATCACCGTGTCTGCTGGGTACGGTTCAGGGGCGGTCATCCCGGGCACCGGCTTCGGCTTGAACAACTCGCTCGGTGAGATCGAACTGATCTCTGAAGGGCTCCATGCGCTTCCCGCCGGGCAGCGGCTTCTCTCGAACATGGCTCCAACGATCGCACGGTCTCGCGAAGGAGCCACGATAGCGATCGGCTCTCCGGGGGCGGACCGCATCACGTCAGCGATCGCGACCGTCTTGATGAACTACCTGGTGTGTGGCATGGATCTCGGTGACGCGGTCGACCATCCGCGGCTCCATGTCGAGATGTTCGAAGGCGTGCCGACGCTTGCAGTGGAACCGGGCATCGACCTGTCTGAGGTTCGAGGGTTCGCTATCCGTGAGCTGCCCGCGCTGTCGATGTACTTTGGCGGTGTCCAAGTCGCGGTTCGGCGTTCGGACGGCACGTTCAACGGTGCATCGGATCCGCGACGCTCTGGTGCCGTTGGCGTGGGTGGCACAGCGGGATGACGCATAGCGACGCTGAGCACGCCGGTGTGGCAGAGATCGACTGGTGGCTCAACCCACGATCCTAGGGCAGGGGAGTGGCGACCGTTGCGGTGCGGGCGCCAATGGGCGAGCTGGTCACTCGACCAGGAATCGAGCGGCTGTTCGCTCCAGTCATGGAACCGAAGGCCGCATCGGCGCGGGTGGCAACAAAGGCGGGCTTGGTGCTCGAGGGCATAGCGCCGTCGCACTATGTCAAGCAGGGTGTGCCCATAGATGGGCTGAGTTTCGGGCCGACGAGGCAGCCGTGGTTGTCCAGCTAGCGCGTCAGCGTTCCGTAACCTAGCGGCGTGCCTGCATTCGATGCCTCTGTGTTGAAACGACCGCGTTGGATACTCGTGGTCCTTGCGGGAATCGTGCTCGCAGTCGTGTTCGTGCGCCTCGGCCTCTGGCAGCTGTCGCGACTCGAAGAACGCCGGGCGTACAACGCAACCATCGCCGCACGGGACGAAGGCGAGGCGCGGCCGCTTGCGGGGCTCATCGGCCAGTATGGTCGAGACAGCGCGGCTCTCACCGATCGCAGAGCGATCGTCACCGGCCGCTATCTCGGTGAGGATGAGTTCTTCTCCATCGGCCGCAACTACGACGGGCTGACCGGAAACCTGGTGCTGACGCCACTGGAACTCGACGACGGATCCATACTGATCGTCGTGCGCGGCCTGGTTCCGGTGGGCACGCCCGGACCACCAGCGGCAGGCTACGAGCCGCCGGTGGGCGCCGTGACGCTCGTCGGCAGAATCGACGACGGCGAAGAACCGCTGCGCATCGGTGAGCCCGACCCCCAGGATGGAGTCCTGACGCAGGTGAGCCGTGTAGACCTCGGGTACATCGATGCCTGGTACGCGGGCGATGTGCTTCCGATCGATCTGGTCCTTGAGCGTCAGACGCCGTCAGGCCCGGGCGAGAGTCCGATCCCCGTGCCGCGTGCAGAGCTGACAGAGGGCAGACATCTCGGGTACGCGGTGCAGTGGTTCGCGTTCGCGTGCATCGCTGTGCTCGGCGCTGCCGCCATGGTGAGGAAGGCGGGAATCAGGGAGGCTAGCGACGGAGCCGACGAGGAGCCAAGGCCTCGGCGGTGACGCCGCATGCGGAAAGGTGCTCAGGAACGGCGCCATCGAGGATCAGTGATGCGGTGAGCGATCCGAGGGCTGGGCTCGTCTTGATCCCGTAGCCGCCCTGTCCAGCCAGCCAGAAGAAGCCGGGAGAGCGCTCGTCGAAACCGACAACGGGGATACGGTCGGGGGCGAAGGTGCGTAGTCCTGCCCACGTGTTGCGCACCGATCGAATCTCGAGCGTGGTTGCGGTGTTGATCTTCTCGATGCCGAGTGCGATGTCGATCTCCGGTGGTCGCGCGTCGACAGGGGCTGACGGTAGCTCGCTGGCTGCTGAGCCGAGGACATGCGGACCCTCCGGCTTGAGATACCACTGCTCGGCGGCGTCGACGACGAAAGGCCATGTCGCAGCTCCAGGGCCAGCATCGAAAGTGAACACAGATCGGAGATACGGTGATAGGCCGAGGGGGTCGATGCCGCCGAGCGTCGCGATCTCATCCGCCCACGCTCCGGCTGCGTTGACGACGACCTTCGCTTCGATGTGGTGGTCCCCAGCATGGAGTTGCCACCGCCCGCCGCGTCGCTTGGCAAGTGTCGTCACTGCTGCTGTGGTGAGGATGTGGGAATCGTTGGCTCGTATGGTCCGTTCGTACGATGTTTGGAGCCCATGGACATCGATCGACAGTGCATGGGGTTCCAGTACTCCTCCTGCAACAGCAGACGGCTCGAAGGCCGAGCATCGTTCCGCGACCTGCTGCGGTGAAAGGCGTTCGAGAGACGGAACGAGCGGAAGAAAGGTGTCGAGGAGGGATTGGATCTGCTGGGGCACGTCCCTGCCCGCGACGAACATGACCGGCAGGGGAGAGGTGATGTTCTCGCCGGAGACGAGGTAGTCATGGGAGGACTTCGCTAGTCGTCGGATGACGTCGGCGCCGTAGCACTCTGTATAGAGGGCCGCGGATCGGCCCGTTGCGTGATATCCGAGCGTCCTCTCCGCTTCAACGACCACGACATCGCAGCGGGGAGCAAGGAACGCGCCGGCGGACAATCCCGCTATCCCCCCACCGACGATCGCGACATCTACGTTCATGGTCGCTACGGTACCGGAGATCAGTGGGTCTCGGAACCGCCTCGGGCAGGTACGATGTGGCCATGACAGAAACGATCTACTCGACGGACGCGTATGCACGTGACATGTCTGCCCGTGTCGTCAGGACGGACAGCGACGACAACCGGGTCTTGCTCGACCGAACGGTGTTCTACCCCGGTGGCGGTGGCCAACCCCACGACACGGGTGTTCTGTGGATCGGCGACGACAGGCTTGTCGTGTCGCGTGTGACGTCTGACCGCGACGGTGTCTGGCATTGGGTCGACGGCTCCCTGCCGGGTGAGGGAACCGATGTCGCGGGTGTGCTCGATTGGGATCGCAGATATGACCTGATGCGCACACATACCGCCCTCCATGCCCTGTGCGGTGTCGTGTGGAATCGCTTCCATTCGCCGGTGACAGGAGGCAACATGCAACCGGGGGAGGGGAGGCTCGATTTCGACATCGCTGATTGGTCGGCTCAAGATCTGCCCCTGGTTGAGCGTGCCCTCAATGAGGAATTGGCGAAGCACAGAGTGGTCGAGGTGTCGTTCCTGCCGAGGGACGCAGCAGACAAGGACCCGCGCCTCATCAGGACGAAAGTGAATCTCCTGCCGAAGTTCATCGAACAGGTGCGCGTGATCGATATCGTCGGTCTTGACCGCCAGGCTGACGGTGGCACTCACGTTGCGGGCACGGGAGAGGTCGGTCCGGTCGTGATCACGAAAGCGGAGAACAAGGGACGCGGCTTCCGGCGGATTCGCGTCAGGCTCGAACGTGTGCCCGAAGGATAGGGTGTCCGTCTACGCGTCGATGTCCTGCCGTGTGACCTCGACCATCACCTGATCGAGCGGCTTGCGTTCCAGATCGGGAACGCGTACGTCGTCTGCCGCATAGCCGATCGGGAAGAGGATGAACGGCCGCTCGTTCTCAGGCCGATCGAGCAGTTGGCGCAGGAATGCCATGGGGCTCGGTGTGTGCGTCAATGTCGA
>CAYLIR010000108.1:0-6453 GCA_964383515.1 uncultured Acidimicrobiaceae bacterium | reverse complement strand
AGCCGAGCTGTATGACCTTGAGGGCAAGGGTGGCTGGATGGGAAGGGCAGAACGGATGATCCTCATCCTCATCGGCGTCATAGTCGTCGGTATGGGCGCACCGATCCTGGAGGCGCTTCTGTGGGTGTTCGTCGCGCTCACCGGATTCACGGTGGTCCAGCGCATCCGTAAGACATGGCTACAACTCGACACGTGAAAGCCTGGCTCAGCTACATCCCGTTTCGTGGTGCCGCTGCGCTCTTCGGCACGCTTCCCGAACCCGCTGTCCGGTGGCTCGGCGAAGCCGCAGGCAGGATCTGGTTCCTACGGGCGGACACCAAACGCAGGCTCCTTGCTTCGCACATGCGACGCGTCCTCGGTGACGAGGCCACGGAGAACGAGATAGATGACGCCGTGCGATCGATGTTCCGCTCATATGGACGATACTGGGCAGAGACTCTCTGGTTCCGGCCGCGCAAGAAAACTGCGATCGCTCGTCGGGTGCAGCATGTGCATTTCGACCCGATCCACAAAGCCCAGGCCGAGGGGCGGGGCATCGTGTTCGCTGTGCCGCATCTCGGCAACTGGGAAGTAGCAGGTATCGTCGCCAACGAGGTCGGCTGCCCGATCATGGCGGTGGCCGAGGATCTCCCGAACGAGCACCTCACGCGGTGGTTCGTCAGGCTTCGGCGGGAGTTCCACATCGAGATCGTGCTCACATCTGATCCTGAACTTCGCTCGAAGCTGAGGAATCGGCTCAAGCATGGCGGAGCGATCGCGCTGCTGGCCGATCGGGATGTGACCGGAGGGGGCGTTGACGTCGAATTCTTCGGCGATACCGCGTCGGTGCCGGCCGGGCCCGTCGTGTTCGCAGAGCTCACAGGGGCGGCGCTTCTGCCGGTGGCCGCGTACTTTCAAGACGGGCCAGGGCACAAGCTCGTTGTGCTCGATGAGGTGAAGCTGCCCGAAGACGTCCCGCGTTCGGAACGTGTAGCGGCTGGTGCCCAGCGGCTCATCCATTCGCTCGAGGAGCTCATCGAAGCGGCGCCGACCCAGTGGCACCTGTTCCAACCGCAATGGAGCGGGGATCGCGAGATCGGAGGGGACGCGTGAGGGTTGCGCTGGTATGCCCGTATGACCTCGGTGCGAATGGTGGTGTGCAGGATCAGGTCATCCGCCTATCGGAGTGGCTCGATGGCCTCGGACACGAGAGTGTCATCATCGGCCCGGGGGAGGACGGACCCGACGGAGCAGTGCTCATATCTTCGGTCAAGGTGATCAAGGCGAACGCAGCCTCGACACCGATCGCCTTGAACCCGCGAGCAGTTTCCCGCCTCAAGCGGGCGGTGGAGGATGTCGATGTGATCCATATCCATGAACCGTTGATGCCGGTCGTCTCCGTTGCGGCCTCGCGCATCGCAGACAAGCCGTCTGTGGGAACGTTTCATGCGGATCCACCTCGATGGGCGCGCCGTGGATACGCTGTGTTGTCGCCGCTCATGAAGCGAGCGATCGCGAACCTCGATGTGATCACGACGGTCAGCCCCGTATCGAGATCTGCGGTCGCGCCGTTCACCAGGGCGAGGGTGATTCCCAATGGCATCGACACCGCAGCGTATCGAACCGAGGGCAAACATGCGGGCCGAGTGGTGTTTCTCGGCAGGGACGATCCGCGCAAAGGCCTCGATGTGCTCCTGGACGCCTGGGACGAGATACATACAGCGGTACCTTCGGCATCGCTCGTCGTGATGGGTGCTCGACGACCAGATGCACCAGAAGGAGTTACCTATCTGGGCCGTGTCAGTGAGCAGACCAAAGCTATGGAGCTCGCACGGTCGGAGGTGTTCGTTGCACCGAATCTTGGGGGAGAGTCCTTCGGCATCATCGTTGCGGAGGCGATGGCCGCAGGGAACGCCGTCGTGGCCTCGGGGATACCCGCGTTTCTTCACGTGCTCGGAGACGCCGGCCGCATCGTCGCTCCCGGCGATGCGCGAGGTCTCGCGAAGGCTGTGATCGCACTGTTCCAGGACCATGCCGCGTTGACCCGATTGCAGACGATGGCCGAGCATCGCGTAGCGCGATTCGACGGGATCCGCGTTGCTGAAGCGTATGTGGAGGCGTACAAGGACGCGGTCCGCGAACACAGGGTGTAGTGCAGTGTCCGGGCACGGTACAATCCGTGCACGACGACGAGGGGAACACACCATGACCGTTCCAACAAGTGAACACGGCACCGACAGCGTCAAACGAGGGCTTGCCGAGATGCTCAAAGGTGGCGTCATCATGGACGTCGTCAACGCCGAACAAGCCAGGATCGCTGAAGATGCAGGGGCATGCGCCGTCATGTCCCTCGAACGCGTTCCCGCAGACATTCGGGCACACGGCGGCGTGGCGCGGATGGCAGATCCCGCAAAGGTCGAGGAGATCATCGACGCCGTGTCCATCCCGGTGATGGCAAAGTCGAGGATCGGGCACTTCGTCGAGGCACAGGTCCTCGAATCCCTCGGTGTGGACTACATCGATGAATCTGAAGTGCTGTCTCCTGTGGATGTGTTCCACATCGACAAGCATTCCTTCACCGTACCGTTCGTCTGTGGCGCCAAGAACCTCGGCGAAGCCCTCCGGCGCATCGGAGAGGGAGCTGCGATGATCCGAACGAAGGGTGAGCCTGGCACGGGCAACGTCGTGGAAGCCGTCAAGCACATGCGGCTCATGAACGCGCAGATCGCGAACCTCACGACCCTCACACCGAACGAACTGATGAACGCCGCAAAGGATCTTGCCGCCCCGTATGACCTCGTCAAAGAGGTAGCGGCGACAGGCGCGCTCCCGGTTGTCAACTTCGCTGCCGGGGGAATAGCAACGCCTGCCGATGCCGCGCTCATGATGCAGCTCGGCTGTGACGGCGTGTTCGTCGGATCAGGCATCTTCAAGTCGGGAGACCCTGGTGTGCGCGCGGCTGCGATCGTCGAAGCGACGACGTTCTACAACGATGCTGGGAAGATCGCGAAGGTATCGCGCAATCTCGGTGAAGCGATGGTCGGCATCAACATCGACACGCTGCCCGACAGCGAGATGATGCAGCTCAGGGGCTCATGATCGTTGGGGTACTCGCGCTCCAGGGCGACTTTCGCGAGCACATGGCGATGCTCGATTCGATCGGTGCAGATGCGATCGAGGTGCGCACCCCCGGCGAGCTCGCTCGCTGCGATGCCCTCGTCATACCCGGTGGCGAGTCGACCACCATCGGAAGGCTTGCCACGCGCTACGGGCTCATGGGTCCGATCAGGGAGCGCTGTGCCGCTGGCATGCCTGCTCTCGGCACGTGTGCGGGCATGATCCTGCTTGCCTCGCGAACCACTGCCGGCTTCCAACCGCAGCTCGGGGTACTCGATGCCGTCGTTGAACGCAACGCTTTCGGCCGCCAGGTAGATTCGTTCGAAGCCGATCTCGCCGTTGTCGGCTTCGATACGCCTATGCACGCTGTGTTCATCCGTGCGCCCTGGATCGACAAAGTGGGTGGAGACGTCGAGGTGCTGGCTACCGTCACTGATCCCCACGGCATGACCCATCCCGTGTTGGTGCGTCAAGGTCGTATCCTTGCAAGCTCATTCCATCCGGAGTTGACTGGTGACACGCGCTTGCATCAGATGCTTGTCGATTCCCTAGGTTCAGGTTGAGGAGACCACATGGCTGGTCATTCGAAATGGGCGAACATAAAGCACCGCAAGGGACGTCAAGACGCCAAACGCGGGAAACTGTTCGCGAAGCTCATCAAGTCGATCGAATCTGCAGCGCGCAACGGCGGAGGCGATGTATCGGCGAACCCGGCGCTTGCCACTGCCGTTCAGAAGGCCAAGGACAATTCCGTGCCGAAAGACAACATCGAACGGGCGATCGCTCGCGGCGTGGGAGACGTCGACGGTGTGCAGTACGTGGAGTCGTTCTACGAGGGGTACGCGCCCGGCGGCGTCGCACTGTACGTTCAGATCCTCACCGACAATCGCAATCGGGCAGCATCGGATGTCCGTTCAGCCTTCTCCAAGCACGGTGGAAGCCTTGGCGAACCCGGCTCGGTCAGCTATCTCTTCGAGCAGAAGGGCTTCGTCCTCGCCTCGGGCGATGAGGACACCGTGATGATGGCAGCCATCGAAGGCGGCGCGGACGATGTCACCCCAGAGGGCTCCCAGTGGGAGATCACCTGCCAGCCAGGGGACCTGCAAGGCCTGCGTGGTGAGCTCGAAGCAGCCGGCGTCACGATCATTTCCGCGGATGTGACCTACCTGCCCGCCACCTCGGTGGAGGTCGATGCCGCAACCGCGCCCAAGGTGCTGCGACTGGTCGATGCACTCGACGACCTCGACGATGTCCAAGAGGTGTTCGCCAACTTCGACGTATCCGACGAGGTCCTTGACACGCTCGAATAGGCCGTGCAGGTTCCTTGGTGCTTCCACTGGTACGCCAAACCCGTTACTGTACGAACATATGTTCGTACTAGGTGTCGATCCGGGTCTCACACGGACGGGCTACGGGATCGTTGAAGCTCGCAAAGGAAAGGTGCACGCGGTAACGGCTGGCGTCATCCGCACCGACCCCGCTCAAGGAGTTGCACAACGGCTGATGGAACTCGGCCAGGACGTTGCAACCGTTCTCGACGACTATCCCATCGATGCCGCAGCGATCGAACAGGTCTTCATCAACCGAAATCGCGGCACCGCCATGGCAGTTGCCCGGGCATCCGGCGTGATCATGGCGACGATCGCTTCCCGAGCCATCAGCATCGCCGAGTACACGCCATCGCAGATGAAGCTGGCAGTGACGGGAACAGGCTCCGCTCACAAGGCACAGATCGCCGCGGTGGTCGCGATGCGGCTCGGCATCGGCAAGGTCTCCGGGCCAGCAGATGCTGCAGATGCTCTCGGCATCGCTCTGTGCCATATCCAGCATTCTGTGCCCCTCGCCGTTGGGAGGCGCGCATGATCGCACGACTACGCGGGATCCTCGTGGACAAAGGAGACGGTTCCGTGATCGTCGATGTTGGCGGTGTTGGCTATGCCGTCGCCGTCACCCCGAGGACCCTTGCGGGCCTGCCCCACCTCGGCGATGAGACCGTGCTCCATACTCACATGCACGTCAGAGAAGACCAGCTGGCACTGTTCGGCTTCGACAGTGCCGAGGACAAGGGGCTCTTCTCACTCCTGCTCGGTGTTTCAGGTGTGGGCCCGAAGGTTGCACTTGCCATCCTCGCGACGATGACACCGGACCAGCTCCGAACAGCCGTCGTCTCGAACGACATCCAGGCCCTGACCACGGTGCCGGGAATCGGCAAACGATCAGCAGAGAAGCTGATGGTGGAGCTCAGGCCGAAGATGGAGGCAGGAATCGAGACGTCCTCAGCCTCAGGACCGGTGTCTGAAGTTCGCGAAGCACTTGTCAGCCTGGGATACTCTCCCGACGAGATACGGGATACCCTGGCGCACATGCCAACCGATCTGGCCGTTGAAGACCTCCTGAAGCGCTCGCTGCAGCAGCTCGGCAAAGGACACCCTGCATGAGAGAAGAAGGCCTCCTCACCTCCGCGCCGATACCTGAAGAGCGGGAGATCGAAGTGGGTCTCCGCCCACGAAAGCTCGACGAGTTCGTCGGCCAGGAAGCTCTCAAGGAACGGCTTGCGATTCTCATCGAAGCAGCAGCAGGACGTGGGGAACCCGTGGATCATCTCCTGTTCTCCGGCCCGCCTGGCCTCGGCAAGACCAGCCTTGCGGCGATCGTTGCCGAGGAGATGGGCGCGGCTTTTCGCTCGACTTCGGGCCCTGCGCTCGATCGGCCGGGGGACCTGGCGGCTGTCATCACGAACCTCGAACCGGGAGATGTCCTGTTCATCGATGAGATCCACCGGCTCCCGCGCCAGGTCGAGGAGGTCATGTACCCGGCCATGGAGGATCGGCAGCTCGACATCGTCGTCGGGAAAGGGCCTGCAGCCCGGTCGATCAAGATCGACCTTCCGCCGTTCACCCTCGTCGGGGCTACCACGCGAGTTGGCAGGGTCGCCTCTCCGCTACGCGATCGGTTTGGCTACGTGGCACGACTCGACTTCTACGGCGACGATGATCTGGCATCGATCGTGCAACGCTCAGCTGGCCTGCTCGATGCTTCCGTGACACGTGATGGGTGTCACGCGATCGCGAGACGGTCGCGGGGCACGCCGCGGATCGCCAACCGCCTGCTGCGCAGGGTCCGCGACTACGCGACCGTTCGATCCGACGGCACCATCGACGAGCGCACAGCCAATACGGCTCTCGAGATCTTCGAGGTCGATGCAGCTGGGCTCGACAAGGTGGATCGGGCAATACTTGAGGCGATGATCAGCAAGTTCGGCGGTGGACCGGTCGGGCTTTCGACCCTCGCTATCGCCGTCGGTGAAGACCCCGAGACGGTCGAAGACGCCTACGAGCCGTTCCTCATCCTCGAAGG
>CAYLIR010000107.1:0-6458 GCA_964383515.1 uncultured Acidimicrobiaceae bacterium | reverse complement strand
CACGTGCTGCCTGTATTCGACCGCGTCGTCGTGTACGACGGCGTTGAACTCTCTATGGCGCAGGAGGAGCGGCACTACGACCGATCCGACGATGGCTTCGAGGGAGAGGGTGGTGTCATCTGCGAGCACACGTGCGCCGAGCAGGTTCTCTGCTCGTATGTCTGCTTGAACCGTGACGTGGGGGATCGACGCCCACGATGTGGCCATGTGGTGTGCTATCGCTCTGCGTTTCGCTGTCATCGGGACGACTTCTGCTGCAACGTCCATTTCGTCTATGGCATCGAGGTCGGCTCGCGTGATCGCTCCCCGAGGGCCTGTCCCGGTGATCCCGGCAAGGTCGATGCCTCGCTCTTTCGCCAGTTTGCGCACGATCGGCATCGCCCGCACTGCTCCAGTGTGGGCGATGGTCTGTCGAGCCGGCTCTCGCTCGGTCGTGGTGTGGGGTGCTGTAGCGGTCGCGTGTGTGTCGTTGGGCGTGTTCGCGAGCAGCGTTGCGGCGGCCGGTGCGGATTGTGCGCCTGCTTCGCCTATCACGAAGAGCACATCACCAACCGCAACGGTGTCCCCAGGTGCGCCGTTGGCTTGGATGACCGTCCCTGCGTGTGTGGCCGTGATCTCAACGGTCGTCTTGGCCGTTTCAACCTCGACGATCGGCTGATCGACCTCGACCGTGTCGCCGACGGCTACGAACCACTCGATGATGTCAGCCTCAGTGAGGCCCTCGCCGATGTCTGGCAGCCGAAACTCTTGTGTCATGAGTGAGACAGTAGACGGGATCGGATGTCCACGGAGACATATGCAGTGTTGGCGCCCTGCCGGTATGACCCCATGAGTTGCAGACGTCGAAGAGCGCGAGAACCTCGCTCCAGCACAGCACCTAGCGGCAGCGCGCTATCGGCGAAGTCGCCGCGATCGTGGCGTTCGAGATGTCCTTTCGCGATATCGGAGGGCGTGAAGGATGGTTGAGGTTGGTGGTATCAGGCATGCGCGCGGCCAGGCTGGTGGGCATGGCAGCGTTCTTCGCGACGATGGTGCGAACTATCACCGGCACGTACATCCCCGTCCTTGTCGCCGTTGCGCTCACGTTCTGGTGTCTGCGCCTCCGCGACCGAACGCTGCGACGGTTCCGCAACGGAACGCTATGACCTGAACGGAGTGCCCTCGGCCGCGTGCTCGCGCAGGATCGGCGCAGGTTCGAACCGGTCGCCGTGCTTGGCGGCGAGAACGATCAGCTTGTCGACCACAACATCTGCGCCCATCTGGTCGATCGTCCAGAACGGGCCACCGCGGAACGGTGGATACCCGAGGCCGAAGATGGCACCGATATCACCGTCGCGTGCCGAGCGGAGGATCCCGTCCCCGAGGCAGTGTGCCGCCTCGTTGATGAACGCGAGGGAGAGCCGCTCCTGGATCTCTGAGCGGTCGAACTCCTTGCGCGGCCCGAGGCCGAGCGCGTCGTACACGGTTTCGTCGACCCCTGTTCGCTCGCCGTCTTCGTAGCGATAGAAGCCTCGGCCGTTCTTGCGGCCTTTGCGATCGTCAGCGATGAGGCCTTCCATCATGGGTGGGCCTGCCATTCGGTCGCCGAACGCGTCGTGCAGGATCACTGCGATGTGCGCGCCGACGTCGATCCCGACCTCGTCAGCGAGCAGCAGCGGCCCGACAGGGAACCCCCATGCTGTCATGGCACTGTCGATGTCCTCGACAGAGGCACCCTCTTGGAGCAGGAACGCTGCCTCGTTCGAGTAGGGGCCGAGCACGCGTGTGGTATAGAAGCCGGTCCCGTCGTTGACGACGATCACGGTCTTGCCCTGCGCTTTGCCAAGCGCGACAGCCGTGGCCGTCGTTGCATCGCTCGTTGCCTTGGTCGTCACGACCTCGAGGAGCGGCATCTTCTCCACAGGAGAGAAGTAGTGCATCCCGACGACGTTCTCGGGCCGCGCGCTCTGTGCTGCGATCTCCGCAATGGGGAGGGAGGACGTGTTCGAAGCGAAGATCGTGTCATCGCGCATGATCTCTTCGGTCTGAGCGAGGACGGAACGCTTCACATCGAGATCCTCGAACACCGCTTCGATCACGATATCGGTGTTCGCGAAGCCGGTCCATGTCGACGATCCGCTTACCCGGTACATGATCTGATCGACCTTGAACGGCGACCAGCGCCGTTTCTTGGCATCCTTGGCAACGACCTTGGACACGTACTGGAGCCCACGGCGCACGCCTGCATTGTCGATCTCTTTGATCCTGACCGAGGTACCGGCCTTGGTCGTTGAGACAGCGGCGATGCCGCCGCCCATGAGGCCGCCGCCGACGACAGCGACATGGCGAACGGTACGCGGCGTGGCATCGCTGGCGATGCCGGTGTCTGTCTTGAGCTGCGTCGTTGCAAAGAAGATCGACCGCAGTGCAGCTGACTCCGGTGTGAGGACGAGTTCCGAGAAGAAGCGCATCTCGGCTGCCATGCCAGCGGCACGGCCGTGCTCCGCGCCGATCTGGATCGCTTCGATGGCGCGGTGCGGTGCCGGGTAGTGGCCGCCGGTCTCCTTGAGCATGACCTCGGTCGCCTTCTTGAAGAGCACCTTGCGGCCTGCAGGGTTCTTCTCAAGGGCGTACTTCATGAGATTGTCCGCGGACACGCTCAACCCAAGTGAACGCTCCGGATCCTTGGCGTTGATCGCTTCGACGGCGCGCTTGCGGGCGATGTCGACCAGGATCGGCTGAGGGACCACTTCGTCCACGAGGCCGAGCTTGCGCGCCTTGTGTGCGCGAACCGGCTTGCCGCTAACGATCATCTCGAGCCCAGCTGCGAGGCCGATCAGCTCGGGCAGCCGCTGGGTTCCCCCTGCACCCGGGATGAGACCCAGCTGCACTTCGGGCTGGCCGAGTTGGGTCTTGACGCTGTCAGAGCAGATCCGCATCGATGCGGTCAGCGCCAGTTCGAGGCCCCCGCCGAGGCATGCGCCGTGGATGGCCGCAACGACTGGCTTGCCCGCTTCCTTGTGCAACGCCTCGATCCTGTTGAAGGGGCCATGCAACGCCTGGAGCGCTTCGATCGCCTCATCTGGGGTCGTGAGCGAAGCGAACATGCGGATGTCTGCACCTGCGAGGAAGTCTCGTTTCGATGATCCGATGACGACAGCCTTGACGTCTGGCTCCTCGAGCCTGTCGACGACAGAGGACAGTTCGAGGACGAGTTCCTCGCCGAGCGTGTTCATCGATTCGTCGCGCCGGTCGATCAGAACGGTGGCGACGCCATCGTCGTCGAGGTCGAAATGGAAGTTCTTGAAAGTCATGGGCTACCTCTCCAGGATCACAGCGGCACCAAGTCCACCTGCCGCGCATTGGGTGACCAGCGCCGTTCCGCCATCACGTCGTTCGAGTTCATTCGCCATGGTCATCAACTGCCGCGCCCCTGTGGCGCCGAACGGGTGCCCGAGCGAGAGGGAGCCTCCGTAGATGTTGAACGCAGATTCGTCGATCTCACCGATCGCCTTGTCACGGCCCAGCCGTTCTCTTGCGAAGGTGTCTGATGCGAACGCCTGGATGTTCGACAGCACCTGTGCAGCGAAGGCTTCGTGCATGTCGATGAGATCCAGGTCGTCGAGCGTCATGCCTGCACGGTCGAGTGCGAGCGGTGTCGCCAATGCTGGGCCCATGAGAAGCTGCCAGTTCGGGTCGAGCGCAGCGAACGCGTACGACTTGAGGAACGCCTTCGGTGTGTATCCGAGCGCTTTGGCGACGTTTTCGTCCATGAGGAGCAGCGCAGAAGCCCCATCGGTGAGTGGAGAGGAGTTCGCCGCTGTCACGGTTCCGTACTTGCGGTCGAAAACCGGCTTGAGGCTTGCGAGCTTCTCGATCGTCGAGTCTGCGCGTGGGATCGTGTCGTGCTCGACAGTATCCGTGAACCGTGGGGGAAGGTGGTAGGGCATGACCTCACTGTCGAAGATGCCAGCTTCTCGGGCTGCGATCGCTTTCTGGTGTGATCTGAGGGCAAACTCGTCCTGGGCTTCGCGTGTGATCCCGTTCTCTTTGGCCATCTTCTCTGCAGAGTCACCCATCGTCTCGCCGGTCGACCGCTCAGCGATCGCTGGAGAATGCGGCGCGAGATCCTTGGGCCGTACCTTGGCGAAGGCACGTGCCTTGCCTTGAACGTCGCGTGCGCTGTTGGCTTCCATCAGGATGTCTACGAAGCGGTCGGAGTACGTGATGGGAGGTTTCGAGAGGGACTCGGCTCCACCTGCGATGACGATGTCCGCGTCGCCGAGCAAGATGGCCTGGGCAGCATCGACGAACGACTGAGTCGATGTGGCGCATGCTCTCGTGACGGAGTAGGCATCGACGGAATCGGGGAATGGTCCGGCGAGGACGATCTCTCTGGCGATGTTCGGCGAGTCGACGCTTTGGACGACAGTGCCATAGACCACACGGTCGACATCGGCGCTGTCGATCCCCGAACGAGCGAGGAGCTCTGCGACCACAGCAGACCCCATCGACAGAGCCGATTGGTCTTTCAGCACGGTTCCTGACTTGGCGAAAGGTGTGCGGAGGCCGTCGACGATCGCGACCCTGCGTGCTTGCTTCTTGGTAGCCATCATGCATCTCGATTCTTGAGTGAGCACTCAATATTGTACTGGTCCGGCATGGGATGGAATCCGTTGGTCGCAACGCGAGAGAACCGCCCCAAAGGGAGCGGCTCTCTACATGCGTCGGTGGTCGGTAGGCCTAGAAATCGTCTTCTTGGCGTAGCCCGAATGCAGGGTGGCGGAGACGGGAGAGGGCTTGCTTTTCGAGCGAACGGACCCTGGTCGGGCCGAGGTCGAGATGCTTGCCGATCTCCTCATGTGTACGGGGAAGCCCGTCGTCGAAACCGACGCGCTTTGCAAGGATGTATGCCTCTCGTTCCGGGAGCCTGTCGATGGCTTCCCGAAGCGCATCGATCGTCGAGATCCGTTCGGACTCACGCACCGGATCGTCCTCGTCGTCATGTGCGACGAAGTCGCCGAGCACCGCACCGTCGTCTCCCACAGGTGCTTCGAGGGAGACCGAGTCGGCAACGAGCTGTGCTTCGAGCACCTGCTCGAGCTTGAGCCCGGACTCCTCGGCGAGTTCCTCGGATGTAGGTTCGCGGCCGAGTTCGGACAGGAGCCTGTTCCTTGTCCCGTTGAGGGTCAGGAGTGTGTCGTGAAGGGAGTTCGGGAGGCGAACCGTGCGTGACTTCTCCGCAACGGCACGCTGCATCGCCTGGCGAATCCACCAGGTTGCGTACGTCGAGAACTTGAACCCCTTGCGCCAGTCGAACTTCTCGACGGCGCGGATGAGGCCAAGGTTGCCTTCTTGGATGAGGTCGACGAACTCGATCCCGTACTGGCTGCGATAGCGCTTCGCTTGAGAGACAACGAGGCGAAGGTTCGCTTGTGCGAAGCGGTCCTTGGCATCTTTGCCTTGGCGAGCCTGGCGCTGCAGTTTCACCTTCGCGGCGCCTCGGACGCCACCTTCGGCAAGCTTCTCTTCGGCCTCGCGACCGAGTTCGATCGCTTGGGCGAGATCCACTTCGTCGTCTGCGGTGAGGAGCTCGTGGTTGGCGATGTCTGCCAGGTACGTGGTCAGGCTGTCGCCTACCTCTGTTGGGGAGAGTGATGCGGTTCGTGCTGTCATGTTGTGAATTCCTTCACACAAATCTGGGTCTCTGCAGCGTCAACGTGTTTTCACGGACACCTGCAAAGGCGTAGTCCTTCTTGGGCTGGGTACGTAGTAGACGCTCAAAGTGGCTCTGTGGTTCCCGAAAATTCGGTGGCGTCACACGAGATCGTCGCGGACGTTCTACCTACGAATCCTGAGGTATCGTATCTCATATCGGGCGTCCTGCATAGCCCCTATCTCAAGAAACCTTCACGAGTCGGTACCCTCGATGCTTCTGTGGAACGCCTCTGTGGATCGCCTCCGACCCGTCGTCACCCGATGATTCGGCCCCTGTGGATGATCAGTTCCGGGTGTGCCAGCGTCGTCACATCGTCGAACGGGTTGTCCTGGAAGAACACGACATCAGCGATCGCTCCGGGTGCGATGCTGTCGGGCCTCCCTACATAGCTGTAGGCATCGATGGATGTCGCTCGT
Source organism: uncultured Acidimicrobiaceae bacterium (assembly GCA_964383515.1). Taxonomy (GTDB): domain Bacteria; phylum Actinomycetota; class Acidimicrobiia; order Spongiisociales; family UBA5794; genus JAMBLL01. The sequence continues at coordinate 344 of CAYLIR010000107.1, read as the reverse complement.
GTCGCTGCTTCGTCCGAGAGGCCGAACTCCTTGAGGGCGATCGCCTCCTGTGCGACGTGGCCGTGGGGCACTGCCATGTCCGTGCCCGCGAGGACCTGCACACCGAGGTCCTGTGCCATCGGAAGCGTGTCGCGCATCAGGGTGAGGCCCCGAGAGAGGATCTTCCCCCCAGACGAATCGCTTCCGAGGATCTCGATCGACTGCTGCATGTTGACGAGTGTGGGCACCCACGCCCCTCCGCGGGCGCCGAGTGCAGCGACGTCGTCCTCGGTGAGGAACGGGCCATGCTCGATCGAGTCGACACCAGCAGCGCCCGCATCCGCTGCTGCGTACGCCCTCGTGTG
>CAYLIR010000106.1:0-6517 GCA_964383515.1 uncultured Acidimicrobiaceae bacterium | reverse complement strand
CTCGGATGGCTGCCACCGACAAGGTTCCGTGGCTATACGGGGACATGAGCACACAGACCTTCGCCGAGGTGCGCCTGATGGAGACGTGGGCCCACGGCCTCGACATCAAAGGGGCGCTCCTCGACAGGCTCACGCCCCTCGACGAGTTGCCCGAAGACGATGAAGAGTACGTCGACCCACTCGCCGACACGACCCGCCTGCGCCACATCGCGTCGCTGGGTCACCGGATGCTCCCGTTCGTGTTCGAGCGAGCTGGCGAGGAGTTCCCCGAACAGGGCATACGAGTCGAAGTGATGGGGCCGTTCTACTCCGCATGGCGCTTCGGGCCCGAAGACACCGATCAGATCATCAAGGGCAAAGCATCCGACTGGTGCCGCGTCGTCGTTGACCGCCAGGATCCGGACGACACCGGGCTCAAGGTGGTCGGCAACTACGCCGAGATTGCTCTCCACATCGCCAGGGCCTACTGATCCTGCGAGGCGTCTACCGGCCGCTGGTTCCACACTGGTCGAAGCGGTAGCCCCAACCGACCGTCGGGCGGTGTTCTGGCCGCGAGCACCTGGTCGACGTGGATCCGGTTGTCCTCGAAACCCACGGCGCTCACGGCCATATACAGCCTCCAGACACGTGCACGCCCAAGACCTACTTGGGAAACGGCTTCCTCCCAATGGCTCTCAAGGTTCGCTACCCACGCTCGGAGCGTGCGCGCGTAGTGCTCCCTGAGGCTCTCCATGTTCCTCACCTCAAGACCGTTCGCCTGCATGGTCGAGATCATCTTCCCAACTTCGTGCAATTCTCCGTCGGGGAACACGTACCGGTCCATGAATGCAGACCGCTTGATCCTCCCAGCTCCGAGCGGGCGGTCACGACTGATCGCGTGGTTCAGTACCAGGCCACCAGGCACGAGAAGATCGTGGATATGAGAGAAATAGGCGTCGAGCTTCTTCGCCCCAACATGCTCGGACATCCCGATGGAACTGATCGCATCGTATGGCCCCCCACCGACGTCGCGGTAGTCCATCAGATGGACCACCACCTGCCCCTCGAGTCCTGCTTCTTCCACGCGGCGACGCGCGAGATCTGCCTGCTGGCCTGAAATGGTCACCGCTGTGACCTCCGCGTCGTAGTGGGTGGCCGCATGCATCGCCATACCACCCCAACCACAGCCGATATCGAGCAGGCGCATGCCAGATGTGAGCCCGAGCTTGCGGCAGACGAGATCGTACTTGTTCGCCTGTGCTTGTTCGAGCGTGTCTGTGCTGTGCTCGAACACAGCACACGAGTACGTCATCGACTCTCCGAGGACAAGGCGATAGAACTCGTTCGAGACGTCGTAGTGGTACGAGATCGCCTCGGCGTCCCTAGAACGACTGTGCATGGTGCCCCGTGGCCGGAATTCCTCCCTCGGCGGGGGAACCCAACGAAGGTTCGTGACGCCGATGCTGCGCATGAGCCGCCATATCCGGGGAAGTGAAAGATCCAGGTCGGTGACGGCCGAGCGCAATGCCAAGGCCCCGTAGATATCGCCGTCGATCTCGATATCCCCAGCGACGTAGGCACGGGCAAACCCGAGCTCACCCGGCGCCTCGATCAGCCGCATGACTGCCCGCGGTGAGCGGACAGTGATGGTCGTAGCGGCGTCTCGCGGACCGATGTCGGATCCATCGTATGCTCGGATACGAACCGGGAGGTCACTTCCGATCCACTCCTCGATGAACGACGCCAGGTGCATCGCGTTCCTCCATGTCTGGGGCATCGCCCAGCACAAACTACCGTCGCGGCGAAACCGTCCGCGCGCTGCCGACCTTGCCCGTATGTGTTCCTCTTCCCTATACCATCGCGCATCCCTGTCCACATGTGAAGGACGGTTTTCTGACAGTCCCGTGGGTGTTCTCCGACATACACACGACAGGCGAAGTATCGCTCGTTGGACCGAGTGCGGACCACGTCGTTGCGGTATCTCCCGTGCACCCAGGCAGACGCCGAGCGCTGCATCCACTCACACAGCAAGCGAGGGTGCTTCGGGGGCACCGGACGCCGGCTTGAGCGTGTGCCGGTGATACGATCGGATGGGGAGGCGTTCTCATGGCAACACACGAAGTATCCAACCAGCCGCCACCCCTCGGCGCATACAACCTCTTCTCGTCCGATCCGATCCTCCCTTCAGCCACCGAGCGGTATGGCGCTGGATGGGCGGAGGATGCGCTGGAACGCTTTGGCGGAGCTGTCGGGTCGCTCGAAGTACGCGAGTGGGCGCGCCTTGCGAACGAGTACATCCCAATACTCCACACCCACGATCGGTACGGCCACCGCTCTGACACCGTCGAGTACCATCCGTCGTGGCACAAGCTAATGTCTCTCTCCATCGAACACGGTGTGCATGCGCTGCACCGAGAGCAGGACGCCGCCGACGGTAGCCATGTCGCACGCGCAGCACTCATGTACCTCGACAGCCAGATGGAGCAGGGCCACGGATGTCCGATCTCCATGACATCGTCTGTTGCAGCGACACTCGAGACGCAACCGGAGATAGCCGACGAGCTCAGGCCCTATCTCACGTCGCGGGTATACGACAGCAGCTTCGCACCCGTTGGCGACAAGACCGGCATCCTGCTCGGCATGGGAATGACCGAGAAACAAGGTGGATCGGATGTGCGTTCGAACACCACCACAGCTGTTGCCGAGACAACAGGAGGGCCTGGGAATGCGTATCGTCTGACCGGCCACAAATGGTTCATGTCCGCCCCGATGAGCGACGGTTTCGCGGTACTCGCCCAGGCACCTGGCGGACTCTCCTGCTTCTATCTTCCGAGGTGGACGCCCGACGGCCTGGTCAATCCGATATCGATCCAACGGCTCAAGAACAAACTTGGCAATCGATCGAACGCTTCAAGCGAAGTCGAGTTCGACGGCGCTTGGGCGCTCATGGTCGGCGAAGAAGGCCACGGTATCAAGACGATCATCTCCATGGTCAACGGAACGCGCCTCGACTGCACGATCGGCTCAGCAGCGATCATGCGCCAGGCGGTCACACAGGCGGCGCACCATGTACGGCACCGGTCTGCGTTCGGAGGCGTCCTCATCGACAAGCCGCTGATGCGATCCGTGCTGGCCGACCTCGAGGTCGAGACACAGGCGGCGACCCTCCTCACGATGCGCCTCGCCGCGACCTTCGACAGCACGAATGAACGTGACTCCGAGACGCTCCTGAACCGCATCCTGACGCCCATCGCCAAATACTGGGTAACGAAGCGGTGCAGCGCGGTCGTCTACGAGGCCCTCGAGTGCCTCGGCGGCAACGGGTATGTGGAGGAGTCCTCGATGCCCAGGCTCTTCCGGGAGTCTCCGCTCAATGCGATCTGGGAAGGATCGGGCAACGTCATCGCTTCCGATCTCATGCGCGCGATGCACCGAGAGCCCCACGCCATCGATGTGTTCGTCGACGAGATCGAACGTGCCCGCGGAGTCGACGCTGCGCTTGACCGCTCCATCGATGCGCTCAAGCAGATGCTCGCACACGGCGTCGAAGAGGCAGAACTGCGGATCCTCGTCGAACGCATGGCTCTCACGGCGCAAGCCTCACTCGTTGTGGAACACGGTTCCAACGACCTCCAGCGGGCCTTCCTCACGACGCGCATCGCACCTGGCTCCGGCTGGCTCTTCGGCGCCATCCCCTCCGGTGTCGTCAGCGATAGCCTCGTGTCACACCCACTGACCATGATGTGAACCGAGTTGCTCGAACACGTTGAGCTCCACCATGCCTTTGTCTTACCCACAGAACCGTGGGTAAGACGATTTTGTTATTCGCGGACACCTCATCCATTGCTCGAGACATCAGGCGTTCCGCCTGCGCTACCAAGGCTTCCCACAACGTTCAACCAATGGATGAAGGTTCGGTGTTCCTGACTGCGATACGCTTGTCGAGCAGGGAAGGATGCGTCGTCACGCAGGCGCCTCTACTCTTCCCTACAACGAACACCGCATTGGCACACAGGCATGACGCGCTCCATCGACGACATCTATGCGACGACACTGTCCCTCTCCCAGCAGATGGCGCGTCTGCCAGCCGATTCACCTGAGCGGGCGCGCCTTGAGCAACAACGCAACGACCTGCGTGCTCAGGCCGCGTTGCTATCCGTACAGGGAAGGCATCCAGAGTCTGTCGCCCGTGAGATCGAAGCCATCGAGGAGAGGCTGCGCGAACTCGACGCCATGTTGATCACCGAAGGATACGCTGAACGCCGTGGCGGTAAGAACATCCAGGATCCAGGGGCGTACAGCGCAACGATCAACCGTCTCCTCAGCGACCAGCACCTCGACGAGGTGAACAAGCTCACCGAGCAGCTCGCACGCCTGCGGCTCCAGCATGATCCGGCTCACGGAGACGAGCCGGACAGGTGATGGTCAAGACACCGAGGCTCATCGTCAAGCCCGACCACCCCGACTTCGTCGATCTCGAATGGTCCCAGCCTATCTCAGACTGGGACACCGAACGGATCGTCACCATGCCTGAGGGCATCCACAGACATCCCGTCGTCTTCGTGGCGTACTCCCAGGGCGTGTACGCCATCAAGGAGTTGCCGATCCGCCACGCACGCAACGAGTACGAGACGTTGAGTGCCATGGAGGAGTTCTCCAAGCACCTGGCTGTGCCCGTCGGGCTCGTCGAACGTCCCTGGATAGATCCCACCGACGAGGCATCCGGTGCCGTCATCACGTCCTATGTGTCGCACGCGTTCCCGTACCGGCACCTCGTGTCCGGCCACGATTTCGGCCAGCGGAGGGACGCTCTGCTCGACGCATTCGCCGGCCTGCTCGTTGAGCTGCACCTCCACGGCCTCTACTGGGGCGACTGCTCCCTCTCCAATACGCTCTACAGGTGGGATGCATCCTCGATAGAGGCGATCATGCTCGACGCGGAAACATCGTCCCTCTATACCCACATTTCGAGAGGGCAACGCCTCGAGGACCTTGCGATCATGGAGGTCAATGTCGCTGGCGAGATGGCAGACGTCGCTGCGGAACACGGCGTGAGCATCGACGAAGCGGACCTGACACTCGGGTCGGACATCACCGCGCGCTACATGGCGCTGTGGAAGGAGCTCACAACCTCACTCGTCGTCTCCGCCGGCGATCACTACAGGATCCGCCACCGCATCGAGCGGCTCAACGCACTCGGGTTCGCCGTCGAGAGCATCGACCTGGTCCCCGTCGACGACGGTGTCAACGTCAAGATGCGCGTCAAGGTAGGCGGCAGGCAGTACCACTCAGAACGACTTCGGCAGATTGCAGGTATCGATGCCTCGGAGAACCAGGCTCGCTCGATCCTGTCTGACCTCGCATACCACGAGGCCAAGTTCGGACCAACAACGGCCACCCAGAAGTCCGTCGGCACGATGAAATGGCGCTCGAGCGTCTTCGCACCTCTTGTCCACCGCATCTCGCTCGATCTCCCCGATCGGCCGGTGTACCAGTCCTACTGCGACTTCCTCGCGTTCCGGCTTGAGGCGGCGACCGACCGGGACCGAGACATCGACAACGACGAGGCATACGCGGCATGGAGCGCGGCAGGGTTCCCCGGCGTCACAGGCCCCTCCACGCAGGCCGGTGGACCTGACACGGCCACACCGCGAGTCACCGACTGACACCGCACCAAGGCACCGAGGATCCGCAGACCCCATGGCGAAGCTCTATGCTTGGCGCATGCATGTACTCGTCGCCACAGCGGGGGCGCTCAGCCCCACCGCAGTCGTCGACTTCTCACGCCACCTCATAGGCGGCACAGGCCGCGTGACCGTCACGACCGTTGTCGAAGTTCCCCGCGAGTTCCTCGAAAGCATCGAAGCCGACGACTGGCATCCTCTTCGTGACGTCGATGCCCCCCATCCGAGCGAGGACGTCGCCTCACGCTACCTCGCCGAACGCGGCCACCGCATCACCGACCCTATCAGGCAAGCACTTGAGGCAGCGCACATCCCCTGTGACGCAGGTGTTCTCGAAGGCGCCGATGCCGCAGCCGCGATCTCAGCAGCAGCGAACGATCTCGACGTCGATGTCGTCATCGTCGGTGCCACGAAGCCGCTGTTCGACATCGACGCATGGGAGAGCGTGTCAGCACGGCTGATGATCGAATCCGGGCGACCGGTCCTCGTGCTGCCGCAGACCCGCGCCGAAAGCGATGCGGATGCCCACGGAAGCGGGTTTCAACCTCTGACCGGATCCATCCCGCCGAAGTAGGCGACAAGGGCGGCATACGTCGACGGCACGAACCAACCCGCGTGGTCCGCCATCCCTGCACGTACCTCCTCATACGACCACCACCGCACGTCGAACGACTCGCCGTCTGCCGCCTCTGGCGTGCCTGTGCCAGCTGCGACCACGACGATGTGCACGGCAGGGAACGCATCCCGCACACCGGCGATGACCGTCAGGGGCGCCACGGACGCGATCGAGCGCCGAGCATCGATAGCATCGACGACGATCCCATCGACGGAAGTGAGCACAATACCCGTTTCCT
>CAYLIR010000105.1:0-6519 GCA_964383515.1 uncultured Acidimicrobiaceae bacterium | reverse complement strand
GCGAACCTCATCTCGAATGCCGTCCACCATGCGAGGCATGAAGATCCGAGTGTCCCGATCAAGGTGACCGTGTACCCGAACCAGGTGCGCGTTGCCGACGGCGGCCCTGGCATCGACGCGGCGATGGAAGACAGGCTCTTCGACCGGTTCCAGACCGGGAGCGAGAGCGCTGGGCACGGACTCGGCCTTGCGATCGTGCAGTGGATCGCCACTGCTCACGGTGGCTCGGTTTCGATCGAACCGAACGAGCCGCACGGAACGATCGCAACGCTTCATCTGCGGGATCGTTGACCGCGCGTCTTCAGGTTCTCTTCATGAACGTCGTGATACGTTCGCTGCATGATGAACCTACTCGCGCAGTCACCATCAGATCGTGAACTGATCTCCCACGTCGTTCGCCGGCTCGGCATCGGCGCGAACCCGGCCATCGTGGAGAGCGCATCGGACGTGGCAGAAGCGATCTCTCTTGCACTGGTTCCCGCAGTCGACCATGAGCCGCCATCTATGGCGATGCCGACGTCGTGGGAGGAGGCCTACGACGACACGGCTCCGATCACCAAGCTCACACCGTGGTGGATCGACCGGATGGTCGCAAGCGAATCACCGATCCATGAGCGCATGACCTGGTTCTGGCACGACCACTTCGCAACGAGCAGCCAGAAGGCCGATGTTGCATGGATGCTATGGAAACAACTCGAAACGATCAGGAGCCACGCGCTCGGGAACTTCGCTGACATGCTCAAGGCCATTGCTCGAGATCCGGCGATGCTCGTCTACCTCGATGGGGAATCGAACAACGTCGAGGATGTGAACGAGAACTTCGGCCGCGAGGTCATGGAGCTCTACACGCTGGGGATCGGCAACTACACCCAGGAGGATGTTGTCGCTGCGGCGCGGTGCTTCACCGGATGGGTCGTCAACTACCCAGACGATGAACGCGGTGTGTTCGACTATCCCGACACAGCGGGGTGGGAAGCAGTGTTCGAGCCGCAAGGGTTCGACAGTGCCCCGAAGCTATTGCTCGGAAGGCGAGGGCGCTTCTCGATGGATGACGCCCTCGACATCATGCTCGACCATCCATCCACGGGCCCGTTCGTGGCAGGCAAGCTCTACCGGGAACTCGTTGGCATCGCCCCGGATGCGGCGACCGCCGAACGGCTGGGGAAGCGGTTCGCAGAGGACTACGAGATCATGCCGCTGATCGAAGCGATCATCGCCGAGCGGGTATTCCTCTCGGCTGAAGCCGTCCGGGTGAAGGTACGCACACCGCTCGAGAAGGTCGTGTCGGTGCTGCAAGCATTCGGGCAGGATCCAGAACTCGATCGTGACAACATCGTGTGGTGGATGGAGGAAGTCGGGTACGCACCGTTCAACCCACCGAACCCATCCGGATACCCGAGGGGGAAGGCACTTCTCGGTCCGGCCACCCTGGCGGGATCGTTCGTGCTCCTGGGTGTCCTGTCCGAGCCGACCGAAGCACGTTCGGCTGAGGACCTGTTCGCACGTTTCGTGGTGTACGACGTATCGAAACAGTCGCGAAAGGTGGTGGAGCAGCAAGACAACCCCGGTTCTGCGCTCGCCCTCGCCTTCGCTTCCCCGGAGTTCTCTACAACATGAAGGACAACATGAACAAGCCATGCTCCCTGTTCACGCGACGCCAGTTCCTCCTCGGTCTCGGTGCCTCGGTGGTGACGGCTGCTTGTGCGGGCAAGACCATCACCGTGTTCGAACAGTCGACCACGGCATCCACATCCCTGCCCATGGGTTCCACCTCCAGCACATCTCTTGCTTCTACCGGGTCAGCCGCTCCTGCGGGCACGTTCACTTCGTTCGAGGACCGCACGCTCGTTGTCGTCGAGTTCGGTGGAGGGAATGACTCGCTTTCGATGGTCGTGCCCCATGCCAACGCTCGGTATCACGACCTTCGTCCGACGTTGGCGATCGATGACCCTCTCGATCTTGACGGTGAGATCGGCCTGCACCCTGCACTCACCGATCTTGCTGCCCAGTACAGCGCTGGGGGAGTGGCGATCGTCGAAGGCGTGGGCACGAAGAACCCAGATCTCTCGCACTTCCTATCGATGCGGCGCTGGTGGGACGGAACGGACAAGCCCGATCACACGGGATGGCTGGGACGATGGCTCGATGGCGCTGTTGGCTACGACCAGCTCCTCGCAGGTATCACCATTGGGCCGGGACCGAGTCAAGCGATGCTCGGAAGCGGCTCATTCGTCGTGAACATCGCCGACGCCAGCGGACTCGGCGGCGGCGTTCCCTGGTGGATCGACGATCAGGATGAGCTGATGGCGGCGTGGGCCGGATTCGCTCCCGTGAACGTGCCGCTCGCAGAACTGTCGCCGATACAGCGTGCGATCACCCAGACAGTCGATGCTCAGAAGAGGGTCAACGACAACCTTCAGCCACTCAGAGATGCCATCGACGCAGGGACGTACCCGGAAGACGATTCCTGGTCGATGGTCGGCCAGTTCCGGCTTGCAGGGCACCTTGTCGCTTCGGGGCTGGCGCCACGTGTCATCTTCATCCACGGGTTCGGTGACTTCGATACGCACGAGAACCAGATCGAGACCCATGGCAGGATGATGCGCGAGTTCAACGGTGGCCTGGTTGCGTTCAACGACATCGTCACAGCAGCCGGTGTCCAGGACAAGGCGCTGATCATGACGACGTCAGAGTTCGGTCGGCGTGTTGCGGACAACGACGGCGGTACCGACCATGGCACAGCAGCGACACACCTGCTGATTGGGCCGAGCGTAGCTGGGGGCAGGTACGGTGAGGCCCCATCACTCGAGAAGCTCGACGCGGAAGGCAACCTTCAGGCCTCGGTCGATTTCCGTTCGATGTACGCAACAGTGCTTGATGGCTGGCTCGGCACCGAGCATGCCCAGGTGCTGCGTGCCGAGTATGAAACGCTCCCCGTGTTCGCGTAGTGGGGGTGGCGATGGGGTGCGGAATGGAGGTCGCCAGCCTACGTTCGGCCGTCGCTGGCGACCGCGAGAGCGATCTCACTGAGGGTCGGGCCAAGCTCTCGGTAGGCGAGGATCGCCTGAAGCGTGTCGGTGTCGGTATTGGTATCGCTGTAGAGCCGAGAGTCGAGAGCCCGATGGTGTGCGTTGCGAACATGACAGCAGTCCGATCCCGCAACGGTCGTGCGGTGTCGTCGTGGTGATCCGTGCCCGCGCGCCCAGCTCACCACCGGTGCAGGCATCCATCGAGCCAGCCCTACGGCGAGATCGCCCTGTGGCCTCACGTCGCGGGAGGGGTCAGGCGATCTCGTGAGCATCCCGATCGTATGTGACGAGCCATGCCCACCCGTATCCACCGAGAGATACGGAGGTTCTGGTGGTTGCCGCTGGCCCTGCGAGTTTCTCAGTGCTTGGGATCGACACGGTGCGAGCATGTGGGGAGAAGTTGGCCACCACCGTGAACTTGCCTCGTTCGTACGCGAGCACCGAAGGGTCGCCCGTGTCGATATGGGTGAACGTCGCAAGCCCGAACTCGGGAGGGCGGGCTGCTATCAGTGACCGCATAGCCTCCAGCAGTGAGCCGGGGTCACCGATTTGGGAGGCAACGTTGATGGAGCCAACACCGTAGGGGCCGTCGGTGATCACCGGGAGATAGAAGTGCGCTGGGTTGGCACCGGACCACCCTGCTGTGTCCGTGTCGTCCCACTGCATCGGTGTCCTCACTCCGTCCCTGTCGGGAAGGCTCAGATCATCGCCCATCCCGATCTCGTCGCCGTAGTAGATGACCGGTGTCCCTGGCAGGCTCATCAGCACCGCGTTGAGCATCTCGATCGCCCGTTGGTCTCCGTTGAGGAGCGGTGCGAGGCGTCTCCTGATGCCGATGTTCATGCGCATGGCAGGGTCAGGTGCGTACGCGCTGTACAGAGCGTCGCGTTCGGCTGCGGTCACCATCTCAAGGGTCAATTCGTCGTGGTTGCGCAAGAACACAGCCCATTGCGTTCCCGGCGGGATGTCGGGCGTTGCATCGACCGTATCGACGATCGGGCTGGTGTCGCCCGTGGCGAGCGCAAGGAAGAGTCTGGGCATCACGGGGAAGTTGAATGCCATGTGGCACTCGTCTCCGTCGCCGAAGTAGGGGAGCAGCTCGTCGGGCCATTGGTTCGCTTCGGCGAGGAGCACAGCGTCCGGATACCTGGCATCCACCATCGCTCGGAGCTCGGTGAGGTACGCGTGGGTTGCGGGAAGGTTCTCGCAGTTGGTCCCTTCTTTCTCGAACAGATAGGGGACGGCGTCGAGCCGCAGTCCGTCGAATCCAAGGTCGAGCCAGAATCTGATGGCTGCGGACATGGCAGAGCGTACCTCGGGGTTCTCGTAGTTGAGATCTGGCTGATGGTCGAAGAACCTGTGCCAGTAGTACTGGCCAGCAACGTCGTCCCAGGACCAGTTGGAGTCGTGGGTATCGATGAAGATGACACGCGCATCGGCGTACCGGTCAGGCGAGTCTGACCAGACGTACCAATCGTGCATGGGGGAGCTCGGATCCCGTGCCTCGAGGAACCAGGGATGCCGGTCTGAGGTGTGGTTGACGACAAAGTCGGTTATCACCTTGATCCCTCTCGCATGTGCTTCGGACAGCAGCAGCCGGACATCCTCGAGCGTTCCGTACTCGGGTCGAACTCCCGTGAAGTCAGAGACGTCGTAGCCGCCGTCACGCATCGGCGACGGGAAGATCGGAAGAAGCCACACGGCGGTGATGCCAAGCCACTGGAGGTAGTCGAGCTTCGCCGTGAGACCTCGAATGTCCCCGATTCCGTCAGCGTTGCTGTCGAAGAAGGAGTGCACCGCCACCTCATACAGGATCGCGGTCTGGTACCACGGCGCGGTGGCGCGGTGGTCGCTCAGCGACGTCACGAACGCGAGAACAGATGCTTCAGGACAAAGAGCGTCACTGCACCGGCGATGCCTACTGCTGTGGCGGTGCGAGCATCGATCTTGACATCTGGTTGGCCTTCGATGGTTCCTGCGAACAGGATGCCGATGGTTGACCGCTCGGCGTTGAGGGTGTCTGCGATGGCAACCATCGACTTCGACGTGTCGAGACGGATCGTGTCGGCACTGATGATGAACGCGCCGCTCTCGTGGAGGCTCGCGGTTTCGCTCGATACGCCGAGCACACCGCCTTTGGTCACCGAGGCAGTCTTCGCCTCGATCATCTGGGCGCCACCCCGTGTGATGTCAACCGTCTCCGCCTGGATGAGCGCGGCGCCACCCCGGTTGATCTCGACGGTCTCTGCGCCCACTTCCCCGAGACGGGTCCAGGTGGAGGAGTCGGACGATGCAGGCTTCGGTTCAGTGTCCATGTGCCAATCCTAGCGCACACCGGGCAAGGCACACAGTGGCTGGTGCAGTCCTTGTGTAGAAGGTCGAGGATCGCTGCTTGGATGGCGGGTCAGCCTCTCATCGTGTCGCGGCGCCCCGTCGACGCTGATAGTGGCCTCACAGGCACCGGGCGGGCCACCACCAGGAGCGGCGCCATCGGTCGCAGGTCGCATCACGGAATCTACGGGAACGGCAACGAGGACATCACCGCTCGCGACGTCGACCCTGTCCGGTGCGATGCTCGCGTGGCACACACAGCACGGGGTGCAGTGGTTGGGTCCTTTCGCATCGGCCAGTGGCGGGGCTGTCACACTGGGTGGTCCGGTCACCCCTGTATGCGGTGTCGCTAGATCTAGTGACGAACTGGGTGCGCGAGGTTGGGTTGGTGTACGATCGTGCCGTCCATGTACTCGGCGAGGGCATCATCGATCGTACGTGTTCGGGTGAGGACCACGTCGCAGCCGCCCCTGCGGATTCGGCTGGCAAGGGGGATGCCCATGCCGTTTGCGATGACGACGTCGCAGTCTTCGAGTTTGCCGACAACGAAGTCGGGACGGCCTTGGTGCCCAGCGCCACATTCGGGCATGGAAGACATGTCCCGAATCTCGCGCCCGGTTTCGGTGTTGTCCGCTACATCGATGACGACGAGCGCGCGCATCTTGCCGAAATGGCGCGAGATGGTCTCGTTGTCACGGGTTGGGAATGCGATCTTCATGGATTGGATGGTACTGCGATTCAGGCTTTGCATCATGGCCGATGGCAGATCGCGCCGATTGCGAGCTTCTCCTTGCAGGGCTATCGTCGGAACAGACAGGGTCGCCACGACAGGAAGGTCAACCCATGGAATGGATCGTTGCCGGTATCGCGTTCATCGTCGGTCTACTGATCGGGTGGCTACTGGGTCGAGGCATCGCCGAGCGTGCCTGCCAGGAGGCACAGAAGCTTTGGGAAGGCAGAGTCGGGAAGGCTGAGGCGGAGTCGGCGGCTGCAAAGGCTGCCTTGGACAAGGCCAAGACGGCTGCTGACAGCGCACGAGCTGCTGCACAGGCTGCAGAGTCTCGGGCGGAAGCGGCGAACGCACAGCTGACCAGTGCCGAGCAAGCTGCTGAGGCTGCGCGTGCTGAGGTCGAGGCGGCTAAGGCTGCGGCTGCCGAGG
>CAYLIR010000104.1:0-6607 GCA_964383515.1 uncultured Acidimicrobiaceae bacterium | reverse complement strand
GGGAGCCCGATCGCGGATCCGGAATTGATAGAATCCCCTGTGTCTACAAGGGATCCCGGCCGTGGGCGCTACTGGGATCGAACCAGTGACCTCTGCCGTGTGAAGGCAGCGCTCTCCCGCTGAGCTAAGCGCCCGAGATGGCGTACGTATCGTGAGTATACGGTCGGTCGATTCGTCGTCGATCTCCCTATGGACGTATCGCATCTCGTGATGGGGATTCCATCCACTGAGCATGGCGCGTCTCTGTATGATGGGTTCGACACCGATCCAAGGAGCACGATGGACGACTTGATCACCGAGATCCAGGAGCAAACGAACCTGTCGAAGGAAAAGGTCCTTGAGGTCGTCACGATCGTTACCGACTACATGAAGGACGCGCTCCCTGCAGAGCTCGTCGAGACGATCTCCGCCTATCTGGCCGATGCCGGGGACAGATCATCGTCCGCCGTCGGGATGGCTACCGAGGTTGCCCAGACAGCAAAGGGCGTCGCGACCGATGCGACGGCCAAGGCGGTAGAGACCGCTGCGTCTGCCTTCTCGAAAGCTGCAGACGCCGTGTCGAACGTCGTCAGTCCCAAGGACGCGTAGCAGCATTTGCCTGTTCCCGGCGCACACGCAGGGGCCACCTGGCCCGACGAGCACGGTCCCTTCGTCGTGCTCATCGACGCTTCGAGCAACCTCGAGAAACAGCTTATCAACGCATGGCTCGACGACGTCTGCGCCTCATGTCCTGACCCGGTTGTTCGTTTCAACATCCCACCGAGCAGGCGACGGAGACCGTTCGCCACGGTAGATCCACTGCTCAGCGAACGTCTCGCGCGCGAAGATGACCCGCTCTGTGTTCCGATCAGGGTCGCTTGGCTCGCACCCGAACGCGACGGCATCCGCAAGGTCCACCTCGTCGATGTGCTCAAGCCGGGCGATCCCAGGGATCCGAACCCGATCCAGCAACACTACATCCTCAAGCGCCACCCCGACCGATGCAGGATCGTCATCGGTGAGCCTGCCCGCAGGAGCGCACTCGAGAAGCGCTGGAGCGAGCCAACAGGACGCGGCCCCGCAGATGGCACATCCCTCGGCGAGTTCGTTGCACTCCAAGCCTGGCTCGCTCTGGAGCGATCTGAGCGTGCGATCCGAGGTCAGCGATACAAGGTGCCGGTGTTCCTGCGCGAGGACCTCTTTTGGAGCAGGCCGTTCCAGACAGGCGTCGCCCGGCTCGCCGAGGAGAGCCAGCGCCCGATCAAACGCATGGAGAGGCGGACCAAGCGCTATCTCAAGGAGATCGCTGCCCAACACTCTCCGTACGTCATCGACGTCGTCAACGGCATTGTCACGAAACTGATCGAGACCGCCCACCAAAGCGTTGAGTACTCCATCGACGACCTCATGGGCGTCTACGATCAGGCGAACGATCACCCCATCGTCTTCCTTCCTTCCCACAAGTCGAACTTCGACCATCTCGTGTTCGAGCACGTCCTGTACGAGAACATGCTGCCGCTCAACCACACGGCAGGCGGCATCAACATGAACTTCTTCCTCGTTGGGCCGCTGCTGCGCAGATCTGGGATCTTCTTCATCCGCCGGTCCTTCAAGGACAACGAGCCGTACAAGTTCGTACTCCGCCAGTACCTCGACTATCTGCTCGAGAAGCGTTTCTCCATCGAGTGGTTCATCGAAGGGGGACGGTCCCGCAGCGGGAAGCTCCGTGAGCCACAGCTCGGGATGCTCGCGTACGTGGCCGATTCCTACCAGCGCGGTATCGCCGACAACATCGCGATCGTGCCTGTGTCGATCAACTATGACCAGATCACGGATGTTTCCTCGTATGCCGCTGAGCAGCGTGGACGCAAGAAGGAGAGCGAATCGCTGCGGTGGGCGATCAAGTTCATCATGGGCCTCCAGCACAACAACGGGAGCATCCACCTGCGGTTCGGCGATCCGATCATGATGAGCGACCATGTCGATCGTGACGTGGACCTCCACTCCGACGAGGGCCGCAACGTGCTTCCGAAGCTCGCGTTCGAGATCTGCAAAGCCATCAACGACATCACGCCGATCACGTCCATCAGCCTCGTCACGCTCGCCCTCCTGTCACAGGAGAGCCGCGGATTGACACTCGACGAAACGATGCATGTGCTCGAACCATTCATCGAATTCGTAGCGGAACGGGATCTGCCGACAACCTTCGAACTCCCCCATCTCACCAGCGAAGAGGTTGCGCGCTCCCTGGACGCACTCGTGGTCAGCGGTGTCGTGACGAGAACCGACGGCCTCACGAAACGGATCTACGCCATCGGCCCCGAAGAGCGGCTCGCGGCCGCGTACTATCGCAACACGATCATCCACTTCTTCGTGAACATCGCGATCGTCGAACTCGCCATCGGCATGGTCATGAACGACGGCCGCGAGCTCACCGACAAAGCCGTCATCGACCAGAGTCTCAGACTGAGGAACTTCCTCAAGTTCGAGTTCTTCTTCCCGCCGTCCCGTGAGTTCACGGAGGAGGTCACCACCGAGTTGCGGCGCTACGGAGATGCGGATCCATCCACAGGTGTGCTCGACATCGACATCGCTGCGATGCGCCCCGCGAAGAGCCCGATCATCCTGCGTCCGTTCCTTGAGGCGTACTACGTCGTTGCGGAAACCCTCGTGATCATGGGCAGTTCGGATATCGACGCTGAAGAGCTCAAAGACCTGAGCTTGCGCATGGGCAACCAGTTGATGGCAGAGGGCAAGATCGAGACAGCAGAAGCGGTGTCGACGGCGCTGTTCGCATCAGGCATCACGACCGCGGCAAGTCGTGGCTTGCTGACATCGACGATGGCGGAACGCAGAGCGTACGCCGATGCGCTCAAAGATACGCTCGCGGTGCTCCATCAGATCGAGGCGGCCGAACCATCCCGTGCCGTTCAGGCGTAGAACGGGTTCGTCCCGAGTGCGTGGTCGGTCACGTCGACGACCTCTTCGATCTCCGGGATGGCATCGAGGATCGCTCGCTCGATGCCCTGGCGGAGCGTCACTGCCGCTAGCCCACAACCCTGACAGCCGCCGCCGAGCTCAAGATGCGCGACGGTCCCCTCGACTTTGATGAGGGATGCGACACCTCCATGCGATGCGATCGCGGGATTGATGCGTTCATGGAGCAGCGTCCGTATCTTCTCTTCTGGCGTCCCGGTGAGTTCGATGTCTCCGAGATCGCCGCTGCCGAGTGTCGGGCTCGGCACATTCGGGTTCCTCATGACAAGACCAGGGCCCGTGCCGTCGCCAGAGAGATCGAGCACCGCACCACGCAGGGAATCCACCGAGTCGAGGGCTATCGCAACAGGCAGCCCATCGTGATCTTCGACGATGTCCGTGCTTGCGACGTCCTCTGCCCGCAGGAACGCCGTCTCATAGACGAACCCTTGTGGCCCGACACCGGTGATGCGGAGCCCGAGATGGAGGTCGTCGATGCCCTCGCCCTCGCGCAGCGCGATGATCTTGTCACGCGCATTGTCTGTGATTTCAACGATCTTGGTAGTGGTATTGCTCATCGTCGCCAGATGGTAGCGGCGCTGACTCCGATAGATGCACGCACGACACGTACAGCCGCACCACAGACCTCGTCGACCTCCATACAGCTGGGATGCCTGCCTTGGTCGGGACCTGCGCGCTCGAGGTGCGTGAAGGAAGCGACAAGCCTGACTACTGAGGAATCGAGATACCTCCCAGCTTCGCCGTGGGATACGGCATCGACTACGCCGAGCGGTATCGCTGGCTGACGTCCATCGAGGCCATTGGATCGTCGGTCCGTGAGAATGCCTGACGAATCGCGAAACGCTGTCTATGGTTGCCTGGTCGAAACTACGACGCTGTGGCGTCACCGACTCTGACCCCGATCGTAAGAAACGTGGTAGCACCATGACATCCCAGCCACCACTCATCATCCAGGGGGGCATGGGCGCTGCGGTGTCGGACTGGAGACTCGCCAAAGCCGTGTCAGAAACAGGCCAGCTCGGTGTCGTCTCTGGAACCGCCCTTGACGCTATCGTTGCCCGCCGCCTTCAGCGTGGCGATCCAGGTGGGCACATGCGCAGGGGCCTCGCTGCCTTCCCGTTCCCCGATGTTGCCGAGCGAATCCTCGACCGCTATTTCATCGACGGAGGAAAAGACACAGACGACCGGTTCGCAACGAAGCCGATGGTGAGCCACAGATCGTCACGAAAAACAGAAGAGCTTCTCGTTGCCGCCAACTTCGTCGAGGTCTTCTTGGCGAAAGAAGGTCACGGCAACCCGGTCGGCATCAACCTGCTCGAGAAGGTGCAGACCCCAACCATCCCGTCCCTCTACGGAGCGATGCTCGCGGGCGTCGACTATGTCCTCATGGGCGCTGGCATTCCGCGAGCCATCCCTGGGATACTCGACAACCTCGCTCAAGGCCGTGATGTCGAGATGAAGATCGATGTCAAAGGCGCAACGCCCGCAGGTGACCCGTATGTGCGGTTCTCGCCCAAAGCGTTCGCACAGGGTCTCGTCGGGACGATCCCACGCCCCGACTTCCTCGCCATCGTCTCGTCACACGTGCTCGCCAGGATGCTCGCAACGAAGGCAAGCGGGACCGTGGACGGATTCATCGTGGAGCTGCCTGTTGCTGGCGGCCACAATGCGCCCCCACGAGCAAAGGGGAACTTCAACGACCTCGGCGAACCGATCTACGGCGAGCGTGACGTCCCGAACCTTGAGGCGATCGCTGCCCTTGGCAAGCCGTTCTGGATGGCTGGCGGCTACGCGGAGCCCCACAAGATCACCGAAGCACTCCACCAGGGAGCTGCAGGCGTACAGGTCGGAACCGCCTTCGCCTTCTGCGACGAATCTGGATTCACCCGGGATATCAAGGACGCTGTGATCGATGCATCACGGGCGGGTACGATCAACGTGTTCACCGATCCTGTTGCTTCCCCTACCGGTTTCCCGTTCAAGGTCGTTGAACTCGACACCACCCTCTCGAACCCCCGTGTGTATGAGAAACGCAATCGTATCTGCGATCTTGGCTACCTCAGGCATGGATACGAGCGTGACGATCACACCATCGGATGGCGATGTCCCGCAGAACCAGTCGAGGACTACGTCAAGAAAGGCGGCGACGTCGCAGACACCGTCGGCAGGAAATGCCTGTGCAACTCCCTCGTATCGAACGTCGACCTGCCACAGATCCAACGAAATGGGGAGATCGAACCGATGTTGATCACCTCTGGAGATGACGCTGTGGGTGTTGCCCGGTTCGTGCCGGAGGGTCGTTCGACGTACACAGCGGCCGACGTGATCGCCTATCTGCTCGATGGCGTCGAGCCTCCAGCCTGATCGCGATCCAGGTTTCCTGTACGCAGATCCAACGGAAGCCACCAGGTGTCGCGCGAGCCGGTGCGAGTATGGCCGTCGCGTGCACCTCGCTCTAGCGACACGCGGCGTACCCGTCACACGGCGTCGCGCACCGCTGTGCAACCACAATGGAGGGACCACCCTTGGCGAACACGGCCTCAGCAGCCCCTCGCGTGTGCCCGTCCCCAAGGCACGCGATGTGTCTATAGCACCCGCGTAGGCAACAGCGACGAGCCAGATGGAGCTGCCCTTGGCTGCACAGGTTCGTGAGAGCGTCCCGATACCGTCTCGCCTTGGGGACGCTCTGGCTCGTGCGATCCCCGCGTGGCCACAGGTGCCCATCGTCGGTGCTCGCATCGTGGCGGACCGTGCCGAGCCACACGGAGGTCGTTTCAGCCACTCAGTGTGTCAGCGACCCTTTCGAGCTTGGTTCTGACCTCACCGGCAGCAGCGTCCATGCCGGGAGCATCGACGATACCGAGTACCGCTGCTGGGTCCATGAACACGACCGCCACCTGGTCGCCTTCCTGGCGGAGGACGACGTTGCATGGGAGCAATGCCCCGATGTTCGGGTCGAGCCCGATGGCTTCGTGGGCGAGGTGCGGGTTGCACGCCCCCAGGATCACATACGGATCCCGGTCCACGTCGAGTTTCGCCTTGAAC
The DNA here is from genome assembly GCA_964383515.1 of uncultured Acidimicrobiaceae bacterium. Lineage (GTDB taxonomy): Bacteria > Actinomycetota > Acidimicrobiia > Spongiisociales > UBA5794 > JAMBLL01. Next base: position 586 of record CAYLIR010000104.1, on the reverse strand, counting down.
GTCGCTGCGACATCGATCTCAGTGAGTATCCCGAACCCCTCATCGCTGAGGGCTGCTTCAACGCTGCTCCTCACGGTATCGATCGTTCCTGGCAGCTTGACGTTGAATGTGTACTCCACCTTGCTCCTCGTTCGGTACGTGTCAGGCTAGCGTCACCGCTTGGGTGTTCGACGCGATGGATCCCGGCACGATGCACCGGGATCCGTCGGGGTGGGCGATACTGGATTTGAACCAGTGACCCCTGCCGTGTCGAGGCAGTGCTCTGCCGCTGAGCTAATCGCCCGAGTCTGTCTGCGCTACCCCAAGATAGCGGTCGCTTCCGAGGTATCGCATCGTCGCTGCGTGGTGTCGAGGCGACGCCGGGATTCGAACCCGGGTACAGGGTTTTGCAGACCCTTGCCTAGCCACTCGGCCACGTCGCCATGATGAAAGGCGGCCACCGGCCGCCCTGTACTGGAGCGGACGACCGGGTTCGAACCGGCGACCTCAACCTTGGCAAGGTTGCGCTCTACCAGCTGAGCTACGTCCGCGCTCGGATGATGGTACCACGCGGCTGAACGAGTCTTCCTTCCAGCACAGCGTAGCA
>CAYLIR010000103.1:0-6637 GCA_964383515.1 uncultured Acidimicrobiaceae bacterium | reverse complement strand
CGAAGGTGACATCGGGTGCGGGCGTGATGGACAAGTACGGGTCGCTCAACCAAGAGGAGGTCGATGCCGGCCAGATCCTCACATGCCAGTCCCATCCCGTGACCGAGGTCGTAGAGCTGACGTTTGACCTGTGAGCAGACTGAGCCGAGACGACATCGTCGCTGGGGCCGGTAGGCGGTTCGCTGTCTACGGGTACCACGGCACCTCGATGCGCGACCTTGGTGACGACCTCGGCATCCTCGGCTCTTCGATATACGCCCATGTCGGGGGGAAACAGGAACTGCTCGTCGCCGTCGTCGAACGCGGCGCCGCGTTCTTCGAAGCCTCTGCTATGCGGGCGCTTGAGATCTCCGGGCCGCCGATCGAGGTGCTGCGTCTCCTCATCGAAGGTCACATCGATGTGCTCATCGACCATCGCAGCGAAGCGCGCACCTACCTCACTGAATCGTTCTTCCTCGACGATGCCGAGCGCGGCAAGATCATCGCAGCACGCGACGCGTACGAGCAGGTGTTCGTCGACACGATCGATGCAGCGAAGACGGCCGGGGATGCACGGCGCGATCTCGACTCGAAGCTCGCCGCAATCTACATTCTGTCGATTCTCAACGCGGTCGAGCGCTGGTACGACGGTGACGGCAGAGTGTCGCGCGACAAGCTCACCTCGGACATCGTCTCGTTCGTGTGCACCGGCGTGTGCGGCGCATCGTAGCGGAGGCAGCCTGCACTCGTTCGCACCGGGTCGACGGAATGGCAGGGGGGACAGCCGCGTTGACCTTGCAACACGGGAGGACACCGGATGGAAGCCTACGACTACGCCTCGCTCCTGCTGCGCCTTGCGGTTGGTGGGATCATGCTCGCCCACGGCATCAAGCACGCCAAGGGCAGAGAGAAGACATCGCGATGGTTCGGGTCGATCGGCTTCACGTCTGCGACGCTCCAGTGGTTCGCCTCGACCGCCACCGAGGTTGGCGTCGGTGTGCTGCTCGTCGCAGGGTTGGCGACACCAGCGGCTGCAGCCGGCGCGATCGGTGTCATGACTGTTGCCTACATCTCCGTGCATCGGTCTGTGGGGTTCTGGATCACTGCACGTCCTGACGAAGGGTGGGAGTACGTGATGCTGATCGCTGCCGTATCGGCGGCGATCGCTGTCGGCGGTCCGGGAAAGATCTCGCTTGACCATGTGCTCGGCATCGCCACCGACCTCAACGGTTGGATCGGCGCAGGCGCCGTGGCAGGCGGAATCCTCGTTGCAATCATGCAGCTCACCATGTTCTTCAGGCCATCGAAGGCTGTCGGCAGCTAGCGAGCGCCGCCTGTGGCCGCACCGCGTCTCTGGGTCGTCGCGTCCCGGCGCAGTCTGGCATTGCATCTCCAGGAGAGCCCGGCAACGATGCCGGTCGGGATCGGGGGAGTCGCTCCAACGCTGTTCACGCTTGCGGCGAGGAACGCTACGGCGAGCACTGCGAGGACGATCCACGTTCCTGTCCCAGACGAACCTCAGTATGTCGTTGTAGCTGGCCCGCTTCACAGGGATGGATCCGCAGACAACGATGAGGGCCACCGCCATAGCGGCTACCGAAAGCGACCGGTGCCGCCATGGCTGGCTCGTGTCGTTGAGAACCGCCGTGTCGTGGTTGCGCCGATCGGGCGTGGGGCGAGGGTACCGGGTCTGCCCACCGCCTCACGAACGGGGGCTTGCGGTCATGCTCTCGCTCAGATCCCAGAGCCGCGTGGCTTGATGTGCATCTCGGGCATGCCTCGTCGATCTCGACGGTGCCCTGTCCGCAAAGTAGATGCCTTCGCTGAGATCGACAGTCGGCTCCGTCGCGAGCCAGACGATCGTGTCCGCACCTTCTTGCGGTGAACGCATCCACATACCTCCGATCCGCTCGGCGAGGCGCACGACACGCGACGTGCCCGTCCCGAGGCCGGTACGCACGACACCGGGGTGGACCGCCATGGCGACCACACCATCGTCACCCATGCGCGCGTTGATCTCCGCCGCGTGCAGGATGTTCGCAAGTTTCGAATGCCCATAGACCTCCATGAACCGGTAGCGACGTTCGGCGAAGCCGGGATCGTCGAAGAGGATCCCCTCCTTGGCATAGGTGTGGGCGACGGAGGACGTGTTGATCACCCGAGCAGGCCCGCCTGTGACCAGCGGGGCGGTCAATAGCTTCGTGAACAGGAACGGCCCGAGATGGTTCGTAGCGAACGTCGCCTCGTGTCCGTCGACCGTCGTCTGGCGCTTCCCGATGATCGTCCCTGCGTTGTTCACCAGCAGAGCAAGATCGTCGTGCGATTCCCGGTACGCCGCCGCGGCATGCCGCACCGAGGCAAGGTCGGAGAAGTCGACGTGGAGTACTGCGACCTCGGTGGCGGCCGTTGCTGCGATCTCGTCGGCGACGGCACTGCCCTTGTCCGGGTCGCGTGCCGTGATCGTGAGCTGTGCACCGGTGGCGGCGAGTCGCATCGCTGCTGCCTTGCCGATACCAGACGTTGCGCCTGTGATGATGACCGAACGGTCGGTGAGATTCCAAGCCACGGCGAGAGCGTACCGCCGTCGCGACGTCCCGCGTCGAGTCTCACGAGGTTCTCACGGTGCTTTCACCTCTCCACGACGGATATGCCGTACGATTCTGTCGATGGATGCCGCACCGCCAACGATCCTCGTCGTCGAGGACGACCCCTCGGTGAGGGACGCGCTCGCACGCGCTCTCGGATTCGAGGGATACGACGTGCGCACCGCCCGCGACGGAGGCGTCGCACTTGCGATGCTCGCCGAGGACCCTGTCGACCTTGTCATCCTCGATGTCATGATGCCGCACGTCGATGGCCTCGAGGCCTGTCGCAGGATCAGGGCAAAGGGCGACCGGGTTCCCATCCTCATGCTCACAGCCAAGGCCGCTGTGGGAGACCGCGTCGAGGGCCTCGATGCGGGTGCAGACGACTACGTCACGAAACCGTTCGCCCTCGACGAGCTCCTCGCGAGGATCAGGGCACTGCTGCGGCGGTCCTCGGGAGATATCGGCGATGTGATCCGATTCCAGGATCTCGAGCTCGAACCGCAGGCTCGCACGGCGACTCGCGGCGGTCGGCCGCTGAACCTGACCAAGACAGAGTTCGACCTGCTCGTGCTCCTCGCTCGGAGGCCCGGTGTGGTGATCGACCGAGACACCATCTACGAGGAGATCTGGGGTATCGACTTCATCACGTCTTCCAACTCGCTCGATGTGTACATCGGGTACCTGCGGCGCAAGACGGAGAGCGCAGGCGAACCGCGTCTGATCCACACGGTCCGCGGTGTCGGATACGTGCTGCGCGCCGGATCGTGACCATCCGTCGCAGGATCGCTCTCGTCTCGGCCGCTGCCGTAGCGGTCACCGTTGTGGCCGTGTCGATCGGTGCGTTCATCGGAGCCAGACGCCAGATCATGGATGCCATCGATCAGAGCCTGTACTCGCGAGCCGAGATCATCAAGAAGGTCCCTGTTGGCGTCCTGCCGCCAGGGTTCACAGACCTCGCCAGTAGTAGAGACGGCAACATGCTCCTGGGACGGGAGGACTTCGACTCGACCTTCTATCAGGTGATCTTGCGCGATGGCACGACGATCAACGTTGGCATCGAGGGGACCGTGCTCCCGCCACCAGACCGGACCGAGGTGGACCGAGAGAATCCGACGTTGCGAACCATCCGCATCGACGATCTCTCCTTGCGTGTCGTGACGGTGTATCACGCCGGTGCCGATGCGATCGTCCAGCTCGCGAGGCCCCTGACAGAGGCGAATCGGACCCTCGCCGGATTCGCTTGGATCCTTGCTGCCGGCAGCGTGTTCGGTATCGTCCTCGCTGCCGGCCTCGGCCTGCTTGTGGCGCGGAGCGCGCTCAAGCCGATCGATGAACTCAGCTCGTCGATCTCGGACATCCGGGTGTCGGAGTCTCTCACCGACCGGATAGAGGTCACCGGCAGCGACGAGATCGCCGAACTCGCAGTGGCGTTCAACAGCCTGCTCAGCGAGATCGAGGCTTCCAAGACAGAGCAGGTCCGGCTCATCCGCGATGCTGGCCACGAGCTGCGAACCCCGCTGACCGCGCTGCGCACCAACCTTGAGCTCCTCCAACGCCACGATGTTCCTGCCCAGGAGCGGGCGGCGATGATCGACGCTGCCCAGATCGAGGTCGCTGAACTCAGTGACTTGGTTGCTGAAGTTGTCGACCTTGCAACAGATCGCTACGAGGAAGAGGAACCGACTGGCGTACGGCTCGGGGACCTCGTCGCCGAGGTGAGACAGCGGATAGAGCGTCGCAACGATCGTGCCGTGATCGTTGATGACGATGGTTCGGTCGTGCGCATCAAACGGGATGCCATCCGCAGGGCGATACGCAACATCGTCGCCAACGCGGACAAGTGGTCGCCAGAAGGCGAGCCGATCCTCGTGACCATCGACGCAGGTGGTGTGACCGTGACAGACTCAGGGCCCGGCATCAGCGCCGAGGACGCCGACCATGTGTTCGAGCGGTTCTATCGATCATCCGAGGCTAGATCGATGCCCGGATCCGGGCTCGGGCTGTCGATCGTCGAACAGATCATCCACGATCACGGCGGTACCGTATTTGCGAGGAACCGCAGGGACGGGAGCGGCGCCGTTGTCGGCTTCACGCTTCCCGACGATGCGCACGTGCCGGCCGATCGCTAGGCGTGCCTCCGTCGCATGGTCTCAGCTACTTCGCATCTGCTCAGGTGCCATACGCCGGGTGGGAGCGGTCGATACGGCACGTCGAGGTGCCGGTATTCGATGGTGTCCTCCCTGACTTTGTGGCAGACGGGACCATCGACACATCACAGCCTGGAAGCGTCAAGGACGCGTTCGCTGCCGATCGTGATCGTCTCGCCGGGGAGCCACGGTCGGGTTCTGAGCCTGCGGCATGCCCACCGGCGCCCTGTGCCGTGCGGCGCGGTGGCAGGTGGCGTCGTCACCCAGGCGGAGATCGATACGCTGGGCGAGGGCCATCCACCCCGAACAGGTGAGCGTCCTCTGGTCGAACTGCTCACAGACGATGGGCAGATCGCCGGGGAAGAGCTCGATGCGCACTGGGCTGGTCGGTGGAGGCCGATGCGGATGGACGCACTACCGCCAGATGCGTGGCGGAACCTGGACGGCTGACCAGAAGGACACGTTCTGAATCTGGCGTATCGTGGGGCATCCACGCTACGGCCAGGTTCACGATGGCAGCCACAACCGCAACAGCATCGCTCCTTGTCGGGGCGTACAGGGCAGCAGTCGCCGCATGCGACCCCCGCGTGGCTGTTGCCGAGTCGATCTCCCTGACGCAGGGATCGATCACGATCGGTGGAGTCTCCTTCGTCGGCGCAACCGCAGCCGACATCGTTGTCGTTGCCGTCGGCAAGGCAGCCGCAGGGATGGTGTCCGGTGTCGTCGACCAGCTTGGGCCCGTGCGAGGCATCGCAGCGTCGAACCACGCCGATGCGTGTCCGGTGCCGCTCCTCGTTGGCGCACATCCTGTACCGGATGAGACCAGCGTTGCCTGCGGTGCTGCGCTTGTGGCCTTCGTTGCCTCCCTCGACCCCGACGATATCGTCGTGTTCCTGGTCTCAGGAGGTGGTTCCTCGATCGCTGTCGCGCCACGAGAAGGTGTATCCCTTGAGGATCTCGCGCAGACCAACCGCGCCCTCATGGCGGCAGGGATGCCGATCGGCGACATGAACGAGGTTCGCGCCGCGATCAGTACGATCAAAGGCGGTGGGCTTGCAGCGGCATGTGCGGCGAGGCGGTCGGTCACGCTCGTCCTGAGCGACGTGGTCGGTGCAGATGCCAAGCACGTCGCATCCGGGCCCTCCCTGGGAGTGGGCATGGGTGCGGGCGCACAGCGAGTCGTCGCAGCCTACGGTCTCACAGACATGCTGCCTTCGCCTGTCCTCGATGCGATCGATAGGTTCACACCCCTCTCCGAGCCACCGCTGCCATACAGCGTTGTCGGATCCACGGAGGTCTCCGCTGAGGCGGCGCATGCCTTTCTCGAAGACCGTGGCGTTCCTGCAGAGGTCGCCACCACGCAACTGTGCGGTGAAGCCCGAATCGAGGCTCTCGACATGGTCGAGCGTGCACAACCCGGCATCGTCACGATCGCAACGGGGGAGACGACCGTGACCGTGGCAGGAACCGGTCTTGGTGGGCGCAACCAGGAAGGTGCCCTCGCCGTCGCCATCGCTGCGGCAGGGACGGATACCACGTTCCTTGCCTGTGGCACGGATGGGATCGATGGGCCAACGCCTGCTGCGGGAGCGGTCGTCGACGGAGCATCCGCGGCGTTGGCCAAGGATGTGGGGATCGACCTGGAGCAGGCACTCACACGCAATGACTCCTACACAGCGCTCGCTGGGATCGGTGCTGTCGTGGTGACAGGGGACACCGGCACCAATGTCGCAGATATCTGGATGGTCGCCAGAGACCTTGGCCTGTTGGCCCGCTAGCCGTCAGTGGATGGTGAACTGGGTGCGGGCCGCCTCTGCGACATACGGGCCAACGACGTTGCGCACCATGTCCACATGCTGGGGATTGGTTGCGTACGTGCGGTAGTCCTGCGGTGTGGCGAAATCGGACACGACGGCATAGTCC
>CAYLIR010000102.1:0-6644 GCA_964383515.1 uncultured Acidimicrobiaceae bacterium | reverse complement strand
ATGTTCACGAAGATGCCTTTGACCTTCTCATCGGCCGTGATCAGCTTGAACGCGACGACGATCTGGTCCTTCTCGGCGCCCCCACCGACGTCGAGGAAGTTCGCAGGCTCGCCACCGACATAGTTGATGATGTCCATCGTCGCCATGGCCAGACCAGCACCGTTGACCATGCACCCGATGTTCCCATCGAGGGAGATGAACGACAGTCCGTGCTCCTTCGCTGCGAGTTCAGCAGGATCTTCCTCCGACGGGTCTCTGAGTGCTTCGACGTCTGGGTGGCGATAGAGGGCATTCTCCTCGAAGGACATCTTTCCATCGAGCGCCATCACCTCACCATCGGTGGTGACGACGAGCGGATTGATCTCGAGGAGATCGGTGTCGAGATCCACAGCGACCTGTGCTATCTGCTTCATGAACGTGCTTCCACTGCGAAACGCGTCACCCTCGAGCTCGAGCCCATAGGCGATGTTGCGCGCCTGAAAGTCGAGGAGGCCAAACGCTGGGTCGATCTCCGTCTTGAGGATCTTCTCGGGAGTCTCCTCGGCAACGACTTCGATCTCTGTGCCCCCTTCGGTCGACGCCATGATGATGTTGCGACTCGTTGAACGGTCGAGGAGCACGGACAGGTACAGCTCTTCTGCGATATCGACGCCCTGCTCGATGTACAAGCGGTTGACGACCTTGCCCTCCGGGCCTGTCTGAACGGTCACCAGCGTCGATCCGAGCATCTTGGATGCCAGATCACGTACCTTGGCCTCTGCAGCTTCGATGCCGCCGTCGATCCCATCGAGCACGACATTGACACCGGACACGTCTGGATGCTCCTTGAACCGCCCTTTCCCTCTTCCCCCAGCGTGGATCTGGGCCTTGACGACGACAACAGGGTTACCCGAGGACTCGATGAGCGGCCGGACTGCTGCAACTGCTTCGTCTACCGTCATCGCTACTGCGCCTGCGGGCACGGGTATCCCTCGCTCGCCCATCAGGGCCTTTGCCTGGTATTCGTGAATCTTCACATGCCCTCCTCAGAGCGTGTCGCGTGGATCAGTCCGTGAACTGCTGTGTCACCCATGTCTGGATATCGTCAAGCGACGTGCCGGGGCCGAAGATCGGGGAAATCCCCGCGTCCTCAAGGATCGGCACGTCGTCTTCGGGGATGATGCCGCCACCGAACACGACGATGTCGTCTGCGTTGCGAGCTTTGAGTTCCTCCACGACGTTCGGAAAGAGCGTGAGATGGGCACCGGAAAGGGCCGAAAGCCCAAGACCATCGACATCCTCTTGAACCGCGATCTCAGCGATCTGTGCAGGCGTCTGGTGGAGCCCGGTGTAGATGACCTCGCACCCCGCGTCGCGCAGCGCTCGCGCCACGACCTTGGCGCCACGGTCATGACCGTCGAGCCCTGGCTTCGCGATGAGTATCCGTACCGGCATCACGCCACATGGTACCCGCTGCCCCTTCCCTTCCCGTCCGTGCGAACTCCAGGTGCGCGCTACCCATCCTGTCACAGCCGCAGCAACCCTAGGAACGTAGACTGGGCTCGTGACCGACCTGCATCCGATCTATGTCCTCGGAGCCTCCCTGGTACTCGTCGCCCTCGCTGTCGGCATCTCCGCCTACTTGCGCCTCGGCTTCGAGAGATCGATCGTCTGGGCATCGCTGCGAGCCGCCGTCCAACTCATGGCCGTCGGTGTACTCCTCGCTTTCGTCCTCTCTTCGAACATCGACCGGTTCCTCGCCCCCGTGTGGATCCTGGTGATGATCGGCATCGCTGCGTTCGTCACAAGCCGCAGAGCATGCTCGGCGAGGGTGCTGCCCGCTGCCGTGCTCTCGATCGGCGGATCGACGTTGCTGTCGCTTCTCATCGTGTTCGGTTTCGGGGTGCTCCCCGCTGAGCCGATTCAGCTCATCGTGGTCGCCGGCATCACCATCGGAAACGCACTGCCTGCAACGGTCGTCGCTGCAGACCTCGTGACGAAGAAGATGACCGAGGATCGCATGCAGGTCGAAGGCCTCCTTGCGTTGGGGTTCAACGCAAGGCAGGCTGCCCGGTTCATCGTGCGCGAATCGGCGCGCATCGCACTTCTTCCCCAGATCGAGAGGACCAAGATCGTCGGCCTCGTCGCACTCCCGGGCGCCATGACGGGACTCCTCATCGCAGGCGTCGATCCGATCGATGCCGTCATCATCCAACTCGTCGTCATGTATCTCGTCCTCGGGACGGTTGCGATCTCATCGACGGTCGTTGCCATCGTGACCGCAGCCCAGTCCTTTACGCCCGACCAGCGCCTCAGGGAGTTCGACGCTGCCGTTCCCGGTGCTTGAGCACGAAGCACGGGCATCGGGACACCTCGGCCGTGTGCACATCTCGATGGGACCGTCAGGCCTTTTCCAGCGGCGCCCAGGCGAGGAGGAGGCGCTTGGAACCGTGGGATGAGAACTCGACGACGGCTTCGGCTCGATCTCCTGAGCCGACGATCTCTCGCACGACACCCGCGCCCCAATGGGCATGGATGACGTTGTCCCCAACGGCGATATCCGCATCGGACACTGAGTTCTTCGGTGTCCGTGCCTCCATCGTTGCCGACCTACGCACGCGCATCGCTTTCTCCATGAGATGCTCGGGGACCTCACCGAGGAACCTGCTCGGCCCGTTGTAGTTGCTCCGACCCCACATGTTCCTGCTCCAGGACCGCGTGAAGTACAGCTTTCGTCTCGCCCTGGTGATGCCCACATAGCACAGACGCCGCTCCTCCTCGAGTTCCCTGGGGTCTCCCAGCGCTCGCATGTGGGGAAAAACGCCGTCTTCGAGGCCCGTGAGGAACACGGCCGGATACTCGAGGCCCTTTGCGTTGTGGAGCGTCATGAGCGTGACCTTCTCCGTGTCCTCGGCAGCGTCGACTGCGGTAACGAGGGCTATCGACTCGAGGAACATCTGGATCTTGCCAATGCCGTCGAGAGCGTTCCATTCGTCCGGCCCCATCGACGCCGGGCCCGTCTCTTCGAACTCTGCTGCGGCTGTGAGCAGTTCGTTGAGGTTCTCCTCTCGTCCCATCGCTTCGATGGACTTGTCTGCCCGAACCATGTCAAGGTAGCCCGTGTCGTTGAGCACGGCTTCAAGGCCCGCTCTGGGACCATCCGACGCCCGATGCGCCAGCCGATCGACAAGCGAAGCGAACTCGAGGATGGCGCTACGTGCACGTGGCGTCAACGCGTCGATCTCATCTGCGCGGCGCGCCGCAGCGAGGAAACCGATCATGTTCGCTTCCGCGAACCGGTCGATATGGGCAATGGACGTGTCACCGATAGAGCGCCTCGGGACGTTGATGATCCGCTTGATCGCCACCTGATCGTCCGGGTTCACGACCGCCCGGAGATAGGCCAGCGCGTCCTTGACCTCTTTGCGATCGTAGTACTTGAGTCCACCAACGACCTGATAGGCGACGCCGAAACGCACGAACAGTTCCTCGATGACACGCGATTGCGCGTTCGTTCGGTAGAACACCGCAACATCCTTGAGGGACATGCCCTCATCTTGGAGTCTGGCGATCTCCTCAGCGACGAACGCCGCCTCTTCATGCTCGTCTTCGCCTTCGAAGACCACGATCTTGTCGCCGGATCCTTCGTCGGTCCACAGCCGCTTCGGCTCTCGCCCTGCGTTGTTCGCGATCACCGCGTTCGCAGCATCGAGGATCGTCTGCGTGGATCGGTAGTTCTGTTCGAGGACGACCACCTTCGCCTCGGGATAGTCCTTTTCGAAGTCCATGATGTTGCGCATGTCTGCACCACGGAACGCGTAGATGGACTGGTCAGAATCACCGACCACGCACACGTTCCTGTGCTGCTCACCGAGCATCTTGACGAGCATGTACTGGGCACGGTTCGTGTCCTGGTACTCATCCACGAGGATGTACTTGAAACGGTTCTGCCAGCGTTCGAGCACACGGGGAAATGCCTGGAGGAGCTCAACACTGAGCTTGAGGATGTCGTCGAAGTCGACAGCCGACGCTTCGACGAGTCGCTGCTGGTACAAGCGGTAGACGTCCGCGACCCGCTCGTGGTAGTAGCCCGAATCGGACGATGCGTACGTTTCGTAGTCGATCAGTTCGTTCTTCGCCTTCGAGATCGTCGCCTTGACCTGTCGCGGTGGAAACCGCTTGGTATCCAAGTCGAGATCCTTGATGCACATGGTCACCAGACGAGTGGAATCAGCATCGTCGTAGATCGAGAACGACGATCGGTAGCCGAGATGGTGGATCTCCTGACGCAGGATGCGCACGCATGCCGAGTGGAAGGTCGACACCCACATGTCGTAGCCGTAGTACCCGATGAGCGAGCCGACGCGCTCCTTCATCTCCCCGGCCGCCTTGTTCGTGAACGTGATCGCAAGGATCTCGAACGGTGACACGCCGTGGTCGCGGACCAGGTGGGCGACTCGATACGTCAGCACACGGGTCTTGCCGGAACCGGCTCCTGCCACAACGAGCACGGGGCCTTCTGTCGCCGCGACCGCTTCACGCTGGGTCGGATTGAGGTCTGCGAAGAGGGAGGACTCGGTCATGCCAGGCGAGTGTACCGACAACGAGTGCCCGAATCACAAGCGTGTAAGAACGCGGCTACTCCCACTCGATCGTGGCAGGCGGTTTCGATGAGATGTCATAGGCGACCCTGTTGATGTCGGGTACCTCGTTGATAACACGCGACGAGATCGAAGCGAGCACATCGAAGGGGATACGGGCCCAATCGGCGGTCATCGCGTCGTCTGAGGTGACCGCACGCAGGATCAGGGGATAGGCGTAGGTGCGCCCATCCCCTTGCACGCCGACGCTCTTGATAGCAGGCAGCACACCGAAAGCTTGCCAGATCTCGTCGTACAGGCCCGCCCTGCGGATCTCGTCGATGACGATCGCATCTGCCGCCCGCAGGATGTCCAAACGCTCCTTGGTCACGTCCCCGATGATCCGCACGGCAAGCCCTGGCCCGGGGAACGGTTGACGCCAGACGATCTCGTCAGGAAGGCCGAGCTCGGATCCCACAGCGCGCACTTCATCCTTGAACAGGTCACGCAACGGCTCGACGAGCTCGAAGTCCATGTCCTCGGGCAGGCCACCGACGTTGTGGTGGCTCTTGATCTTGGCGGCGTCCTTGGTCCCCGACTCGATGACGTCTGGGTACAGCGTGCCTTGGACGAGATAGCGTGCGCCGTCGATGTCCCTGGCAACCTCTTCGAAGGTGCGTATGAACAGTTCTCCGATGATCTTGCGCTTCTCCTCGGGGTCGGTCACTCCGCTGAGCCCTTCCAGGAAGCGGTCCTCTGCCTGCACATGGATCAGGTTCATCTTGAAATGGTCACGGAAGGTATCTTCGACCTGAACACTCTCATCGAGCCGCATGAGGCCATGATCCACATAGACGCAAACGAGCTGATCGCCGATCGCCTTGTGCACGAGTGCAGCGGCAACGGAAGAGTCGACACCTCCGCTCAGCCCGCAGATGGCGATGCCCTCACCCACAGCATGGCGAATAGCATCGACGGACTGCTCGATGATTCCCGCGTGGGTCCACGTCGTCCTCGCGTCGCATACACGCACAAGGAAATGCTCGATGATCTCCTGGCCGTGTTCCGTGTGCTTGACCTCTGGATGGAACTGCACGCCGTAGAGCTTGCGCTCCGAATCCTCCATCGCAGCCACAGGGGCGTCCGGTGTGCTTGCCGTCACAGAGAACCCCTCGGGAGGGACAGAGACCGCATCGTTGTGACTCATCCATACCTGCTGGTCGAGAGGCTGGCCGGTGAACAATCCGCTGTCGGCACCAACGGCGAGCGTCGCCGGGCCGAACTCAGATGTCCCCGTAGATGCGACGGTGCCGCCAAGGGACTGTGCAAGCACCTGATGGCCGTAGCAGATGCCAAGCACGGGGATCCCGAGGGAGAAGATCTCCTCGTCGATCCCGTATGCATCCTCGGCGTGGACAGACGCAGGCCCCCCCGACAGGATGATGCCGACCGGGTTCTTCGCTGCTATCTCCACCGCGGTGATGTCGCGGGGGACGATCTCGGAGAACACGCGAGCCTCGCGGACCCTTCGTGCGATCAGCTGGGCATATTGGGCACCGAAGTCGACAACGAGGACGCGGTCGAAATCACCTTCTGACGCGTGGCCTGCGGTTGCAGAGCCAGGCATCAGCCCATCCCCACACCTTGGGATCGCTGCAGTTGCTTCCCTTCGGTCTGGAGCGCGGGAGCGACCATGACCTCTGCCTTCTGGAACTCCTTGACAGTGGCATAGCCGGTGGTCGCCATCGAGCCGCGGAGCCCACCGAACAGGTTGCGCCGGCCGTCGTTCTCGTGGGCCGGGCCGATGAGGATCTCCTCGAGAGTGCCGAGGATGCCCGTCTTGACACGCGATCCGCGCGGCAGCGTAGGGTGGAACGTCGCCATGCCCCAGTGGTAGCCGCCTGAAGGCGACTCAGATGCAGCCGCTATCGGCGACCCAAGCATCACCGCGTCCGCGCCGCAGGCGATCGCCTTGGAAACGTCACCACCGCTGCGCATGCCACCATCTGCGATGACGTGGACATACCGACCTGTCTCCTCAAGGTACGAGGTGCGCGCACCGGCGAGATCGGAAGAGCCGACGTC
>CAYLIR010000101.1:0-6712 GCA_964383515.1 uncultured Acidimicrobiaceae bacterium | reverse complement strand
GTACGCATCCTGTGGTCACCCACGGCGAGGATCGACTTGCCGTCGACAGAGCCCATCTCTTTGGGGATCGTGTAGAGGTCGGTGAGGATCTGGGTCGGATGCTCGCCCCAACCGGCGCCCCCATTGATGACAGGGATCGACGCCCACTTGGCGGCCTCATGCGGTGCTCCCTGGTCGAAGTGACGCATGACGAGAACGTCACCGTAGTACTCCAACATATGGACGGTGTCCTTGATCGACTCTTGGTAGAAGTCACCTGCACGGGTCATCTTGGCGTCGGAGAAGCCGGTCACGTGACCTCCGAGACGATGCATCGCTGCTTCGTGGGCAAGGCGGGTGCGCGTCGATGGCTGGTAGAAGGCCGTCACCAGTGTCTTGTGAGCGAGCAGGTCTGTGTTGCGACGCTCCCTCGCGATCGGTTCGAGCCTGTCTGCGATCTCGAAGAGGTGGAAGAACTCGTTGCGCTCGAAATCCTTGAGTGAGAGGATGTCGCGTCCTGCGAAGCTTCGCATCTGGGGCCCTCCTTTGGGCTTGTTGGCAATTGGTCATACTATAGTACAATATGATGACCATACTTCAACAAGCGGGTTCTTGATGATCACGCGCAACCCCTCGCTCACCGATCAGGTGACCACGCACATCAAGACGCTCATCGCCTCGGACGGCTTTGAGGACGGTCGTATCCCCCCCGAAACCGACCTCGCGAGCGAACTCGGCGTGAGCAGGACGACCGTGCGCGACGCATTGAGCAGACTCGAACACGAAGGCGCCATATACCGTCGCCAAGGCGCTGGCACGTTCGTGAACGAACACGGCCTCCGTATCAAGTCGAGACTCGAGAACATCTGGTCCTACGAGCAACTGCTTGAAGACCACGGATACGAGCCCTCCGTACGTGTGCTGTCAACCTCCCGGATCACTCCTGATCCTGGAACCGCCGAGGCGCTTGGCCTTGACGACACGGACACCGTTGATGTCTATGAGAAGCTCTTCCTTGAGAACGAGGAACCGGTCGTGCTCACCGTGAACCAGATCCCGACGCGCCTGTTCGACGACGATGTCCCCGCCGACCATGGGGATGAGCCCGTGTACGAGTTCCTCGACGCGCACTGCAACAGGACGCTGACCTACTACCTCTCCGAGATCATCCCTGTGGCTCTCGACGCCGACAAGGCGAAGAAGCTCGGGGTGAAGAAGGGCACACTTGCGCTCTCGTTCGACGAGATCGGCTATGACAAGGGCAACAACCCGATCATGCGCGGAACGTCATTCTTCCGCGACGACCTCCTGCGCTTCCGGCTGATCAGGCGCAAGGGTGGGGCGCAGTGAGCGTCAGCCACGCAGTACCAAAGACCACCTAGGAAAGGAAAGAGGAGATGCAGACACATCTGCACGGCCGTGACATGGTCACGACACAGGAATGGACGAAGGACGAACTCGATACGGTCATCGATATCGCTCTCGACCTCAAGAGACGGCGAGCCCTCGGCGAGCCACATGCACTACTGCGCGACAAGGTGCTGGCGATGCTGTTCTTCTTCTCCTCCACCCGCACCAGGGCCAGCTTCGAAGCAGGCATGGCACAGCTCGGTGGCCATGCCATGTTCCTCGACTCGACGGCAACCCAGATCGGCCACGGGGACACGTGGAAAGAGATCGGTGAGATCCTGGGCCGCTACAACGATGGCATCGCGATCCGCCAGGTCGACTGGGGGATCGGGAACGACTACATCCGTGCAGTTGCAGAAGCCTCTCGTACCCCTGTCCTCAACATGCAGTGCGATTGGTATCACCCGTTTCAGGCGCTCGCCGACCTTCTCACCGTCATCGAGCAGAAGGGCGATCCCCGCAAGCTGACGATCAACGTTTCGTACGCGTACGCATCGAGCTACCAAAAGCCGATCTCCGTCCCGCAGAGCGAGATCCTGCTCATGACACGCTACGGCGCCAACGTTCGGTTGACGAGGCCACCGGAGTTCAAGCTCATGCCGGAGATCGTCGCCCAGGCCGAGGAAAACGCCAAGAAGTACCACGGCTCCTTCGAGATCCTCGAGGACTTCGAAGCAGGGATGGACGGTGCAGATGTCGTGTACGCGAAGTCGTGGGGCTCGATGCTCACCACATCCGACCACGAAGAATCCGCGAAGATCTCTGAGAACTACAAGGACTGGATCGTCGACGCACGCCGCATGGAGATGGCCGATGAGGACGCCATATACATGCACCCCCTCCCAGCCGACCGTAACATAGAGGTGGCAGATGAGGTTATCGATGGCAGGTGGAGCGTCGTGTTCGATCAGGCAGAGAACCGACTCCATGCGCAGAAGGCGGTGATGGCGCTCACGATGTAGAGGAGCACAGCGTTCGTTCGTCGTCCAAGCGAAAGGATCCTCACGGTGTATCAGGAAAGTGCTTCCGAATTCATGGATCATGTTGTCGAAAAGTCCGCGGCACAGTTCGAGTTCCACCAAGCAGTACGCGAGGTGGTCGAGTCGGTCTGGCCCGTCTTCGACAGACATCCTGAGTATCAGGAGGCTCGGATCCTCCACAGAATGGTCGAAGCCGAAAGGATCGTGATCTTCAGGGTTCCCTGGGTCGACGACGCTGGCACCGTACAGGTGAACCGCGGGTTCCGCATCGAGATGAACAGCGCGATCGGGCCCTACAAAGGCGGCTTGCGCTTCCATCCCACGGTGAATCTCGGCATCTTGAAGTTCCTCGCTTTCGAGCAGGTACTCAAGAACGCGCTCACCACCCTCCCCCTCGGTGGCGGCAAGGGTGGCTCTGACTTCGACCCGAAGGGCAAGTCAGATGGTGAGATCATGCGCTTCACGCAAGCGTTCATGAGCGAACTGTTCCGCCACATCGGCCCGCACACCGATGTCCCCGCCGGGGACATCGGTGTCGGATCTCGAGAGATTGGCTACCTCTTCGGCCAGTACAAGAAGCTAGCGAACGAGTTCTCCGGTGTCCTCACCGGCAAGGGTGCAGGGTGGGGTGGAAGCCGCATCAGACCTGAGTCAACGGGGTACGGGACCGTCTACTTCGCTGAAGAGATGCTCAAGGCTCACGACGACTCAATCCACGGAAAGAGGGTCCTGATCTCAGGATCAGGAAACGTGGCGCAGTACGCAGCGGAGAACGTCAACAGACTCGGCGGAGTGCCGCTGACGCTATCGGATTCAGACGGTTTCATCTACGATCCTGACGGGATCGACGACGAGAAACTCGCCTGGGTAATGGAACTCAAGAACGTCCGACGAGGGCGGATCAGCGAGTACGCCGAGCATTTCGGCGTCGAGTACTTCCCTGGCCAGCGCCCATGGTCTGTCGAGGGTGCGACCGTCGCGTTGCCATGTGCGACACAGAACGAGATCAATGCCGACGATGCCAAGCACCTCGTCGGCAACGGCATCCGCGTTGTTGCAGAGGGAGCCAACATGCCCACGGAGCCAGATGCTGTGGAGATCCTCATGGACAGTGGCGTGCTGTTCGCTCCCGGCAAGGCATCCAACGCTGGCGGTGTGGCCACATCTGGCCTGGAGATGGCCCAGAACGCTGGGTTCGCGTCGTGGACGCGAGAGGAGGTCGACGCGAAGCTCCTCGGCATCATGACGAACATCCACAAGAACTGCCGCGAAGTTGCCGCCGAGTACGGAGATGCAGACAACTACGTCATGGGGGCGAATATCGCAGGTTTCGTCAAGGTGGCCGATGCGATGCTCGACCAAGGCGTCGTATAGGAGGTTGGACATGAGAAAGACCGTCGGATACTTCGAGGGAACAGCGTCGCCACTCCTTGCAGAGCTCGTCTGTGACGGACATGACACGCTCCCGATATCGAATGGGTACGACAATCACGGCATGCACGTACGGCTCATCAACAACGAGAACAGCGTCGACCTGCTCGTGGGATGCATCCACAAGGTGTTCGCTCCCCAGGAGAGTGCTGCCACAGGAGGCGTCACCTATCAGGACATCTTCCACGTGTGCAAGATATTCGACATCCCGCTGTTGCTCGGCGTTCGCGCGGGACTCCACGACAAGGCACGCGCCTTGTTCACAGACATCCCCGATGTCGTCCAGTTCGTCGACCCAGACGACATGCTCGAAACAGTTCAGGAGATCCTCAAGGCGTAGCCAGCAAGGCTCTACCAACGAACAGCGCGGCTGCTTCGTCACCACACGAGGTAGCTGGCGGTGCGCTCTGCGCTGCTGGGAGGACGTGACGCGCGATGTAGACTGAAGACACTGGCCAGCGAGGAGATGACACGACCATGATCACCGGGTACCACCGACCTGCCACCATCGATGACGCAGTGGCACTGCTCGCAGCAACGGACTCGTACATGATCGTCGACGGCGCCATGCTCCGCACCATCCCGACCGCCGAGTCGACCACCGCGGTCGACCTCCAGCAGATCGGTATTGCGGATATCACCACATCCGGTACCACGGCCCAGATCGGGTCGATGACCACGCTCGCAGACATCGCCTCCTCACGAGCTGTACCCGCGATGATCGCCGAACTCGCTCAGCGCGAAGAACCGAGCACGATGCGCACCGCAACCACGATCGGTGGCGTGATCCTCGCGAACGACCATGAGAGCGAACTCCTTGCTGGACTCGTTGCCTTCGGCGCGACCGTCGACGTGGTCGGCCAGAACGGAACGAGCAATCACACGCTCGAAGCGATCCTCGCAGACCCCACGCATGTCGATCGCTCGGTGATCACCGCGGTCACCCTCGATATCCGTGGCAGCGCATCAGCACACCGCACGGGACGCACGCCCATGGACCGCCCCATCGTGATGGTGGTCGGAGTCAAGGACGCCGCAGGCCACATTCGGCTCGGCATGACTGGCGTCAGCGACCGTGTTGTCGCTCTGTCACCCGGCCAGACGAACCGACTCGCCCCACCTGGCGATTTCCGGGGTACATCCGAGTATCGGCTCGCCCTTGTGCAGATACTCACGAAACGCGTGCTCACAGACCTCGGAGGAGGTGGTTCCTGATGGACATCACATGCACCATCAACGGCGCCAACCGGACCCTCGCGTGCGAACCACACGAATCGCTTCGCACCGTGCTGCGCAGAGCTGGATATCACAGTGTCCGCTTCGGTTCCGACACCGGCGAAACAGGCGCCGCAGCTGTCCTTGTGGATGGAACGCTCGTTTCCGCAGACGTCATGCTCGCAGCCCAGGCCGACGGGCACACTATCGAAACGATCGAAGGCCTCAGTGTTCCGGGGGAACTCCACCCGATCCAACAGGCGTTCATCGATACGGGTGCGATCCAATCCGGGTACTCCACGCCTGCGATGATCCTCGCGGCCAAGGCGCTCATCGCACAGAACCCGAACCCGACGGAGAGCGATGTACGCGATGCCTTCAGCGGCATTCTCGATAGGGAGACGGGATACCTGCGGCCAGTCCACGCCGTGCTCCGTGCAGCAGCCGTGCTACGAGGCGACGATCCGGACAGCATCGAGGTCGTCCATCTACGCCCGTCGACAGATGATCCGACGCCAACCGGTGACCGGGACGACCTGGCACCGCTGTCGCCTCGTGTCGTGCTCAGCGACGACGTTCCTGCGACCAGGATCGTGGGTCAGCCAGAAGTGAAGGTCGACGCTGTCAAGCTCGCAAAGGGCAACCCCGCCTTCACGGACGACATCGATCTGGCGGGCACGCTGATAGCAAAGGTGCTCTACAGCCCCCATGCCCATGCGCGGATCGTATCCATCGACGACGCGGCTGCCAGAGCGCTCCCGGGTGTCCATGCAGTGATCCACCACGGCAACATCGCTCGCGTCCGGTACGCATCAGGCGGCCAGAGCTACCCCAACCCGCTCCCCTACGACCAGGTGAGCTTCGACAACAAGGTTCGGTATGTCGGCGACCGGGTCGCCGCCGTAGCCGCAGACACCGAAGAGATCGCGCTTGCAGCCATCGATCTGATCGATGTGACCTATGAGGTGCTGCCCGCCGTGTTCGACGAGAACGAGGCCGTGGCGGAGGGTGCACCGGTGATCCACGATGAACCCGATATGGAGGGAGCCCACGACGCCGCGCACAACATCGTTCATCACCTCGAAGCAGAAACCGGCGACATCGAAGAAGGCATCGCTGTCGCCGACCAGGTGTTCACGCAGACGTTCCGAGTCCACCAAGTGCAACAGGCGCCGATCGAGCCACACGTAGCGATCGCTGCGTGGGACAGCGATGAACGGCTCGTGATCACCACATCGACCCAAGTCCCGTTCCACGTGCGTCGCATGGTCGCGCCGCTCCTCGACCTCCCCATCAAGCGGATCCGCATCGTCAAGCCCCGGATCGGGGGCGGCTTCGGTGTCAAGCAAGAGATGCTCATCGAAGACATCGTCGGACATCTGACCATCGTCACGGGGAAACCGGTACGCCTTGAGCTGACGCGCGAAGAAGAGTTCGTCTCAAGTCGGACCCGCCACGCGCAGACGATCACCTACCGCACCGGTGTGGATGCTGCAGGGAATCTCACTGCACAAGAGATGTCCGTTGTGGCGAACACAGGCCCGTACGGTACCCACGGCCTCACGGTCCAGATGGTGACCGGGCTTCGTGGATTGAGCTCCTACAACTGTCCGGTCAAGCGATTCGACTGCAAGGTCGCCTATACGAACATCCCAGTACCCGGCGCCTATCGCGGGTATGGAGCCCCCCAGGCGCTG
>CAYLIR010000100.1:0-6720 GCA_964383515.1 uncultured Acidimicrobiaceae bacterium | reverse complement strand
GCTCCGGGGACAAGCTCCTCGGTGGGCCCCAGGGCGGGATCATCGTGGGGAAAGCCGATGCCGTCGCAGCCGCGCAAAGGCACCCGATCGCCCGCGCGGTGCGCCTCGATGGAAGCTCCATCGCCGCCATCGCCGACACGTTCACGCTCTATGCGAACCAGGAGGCCGAGCAGATCCCGTTCTGGTCGATGGTGCGTGCGACCGTCGCCCAGATCGATGCCCGGTGCCGCTCCGTCGTCGATGGCATCGCTGGTGAGATCACGATCGTGGACGGAGCGTCCGTTCCTGGTGCAGGGTCGACGCCCGGGGCAACGATCCCGACCCGGCTGATCGAGATCAAGGGAGATGCCGACCGCATGTGGGCGTCGCTGGCACAGGCGCCAACGCCCGTGATCACCTCGCGACGCGACGGATCCGTGTTCATCGACCTGCGCAGCGTGCTCCCATGTGACGACGCGACTGTCGCGAACGCGCTGGAAGCAGCGACCTCCTGACATGCCGATCATCGCAACGGCTGGGCACGTCGACCACGGCAAGTCCACGCTCGTCCAAGCGCTCACCGGCACCGACCCAGACCGTTGGAGCGAGGAGAAGGAGCGTGGCCTCACGATCGACCTCGGCTTCGCGTGGACAACGATCGGCGGAACACCTGTCGGTTTCGTCGACGTGCCCGGCCACGAACGCTTCATCAAGAACATGCTCGCTGGCGTGGGGGCCGTCGACTGCGCACTTCTGGTTGTCGCCGCAGACAGCGGTTGGATGCCCCAGACCGAAGAGCACGCAGCGATTCTGAACCTGCTCGATACAGCATCTGGTGTCATCGCATTGACGCGGTGCGACCTTGTCGACGCCGAAACCGTCGAACTCGCCACACTCGAGATCGTCGAGGAGGTCGAGGGGACAGCGATGGAAGACTGGCCGGTCGTTGCTGTTTCGTCCGTGACAGGTGATGGGCTCGATACGTTGCGCAGCCGTCTCGGTGAGCAGCTCAAGGCACGAAGCGCTGACGGGCCCACGCGCATGTGGATCGATCGCTCCTTCACGATCCACGGCGCGGGCCTCGTCGTCACCGGGTCCGTCGCACGCGGATCGATCGCGATCGGCGATACGCTCGAGGTGCTCCCCGATGGCGTGTCGT
This sequence comes from uncultured Acidimicrobiaceae bacterium, assembly GCA_964383515.1. Classification (GTDB taxonomy): domain Bacteria; phylum Actinomycetota; class Acidimicrobiia; order Spongiisociales; family UBA5794; genus JAMBLL01. The sequence goes on along the minus strand of CAYLIR010000100.1, from coordinate 5,582 downwards.
GCCGCGTCCGTGGCTTGCACAAGCACGATGAGCCCGTGGAACGGGTCGTAGCTGGGGAGCGTGCCGCGGTGAACCTCGTACCCGAAGGCTCGACGGATATCGGAAGGGGCACCTTGCTGACCACACCGGCAACCGTCGGCACGACACAGCGCTTCACCGCAACGATGCGCCCCACCCGGTCCTTCGACGAGATTCCCAAGCGTGGCGCATTCCATCTCCACATCGGCACCGCGGACGTGAACGCGTCTGTCAGACGCATCGGAGCCATGGGGGGCTTCCTCATCACAGCCGACACTCCCGTGCCCGCAACGATGGGCGACCGGTTCATCGTGCGCGACAGTGGCCGCAGAGCGGTCGTCGGCGGCGGCAGGATCCTCGACCCCCACCCGAGCCGCCGCCCAACGGAGGAAGATATCGACACCCTCGTCAGCGTCCTCGATACAAGCAGCGCTGCGCGCGCCGAAGCGCTCGTCACGATCAGAGGAATCGCTCGGACCAACGCTGTGCACATCGATTCCGACGGTGGCGTGCCGACCGATGTGCTCATCGCTGGGCCGTACGCGGTTGCCCAGGAGACGCAGGACCGCATCGTCGCCTCGATGGGAACCATCGTCGATGCATACCACAGCGAATTCCCGCTTCGGCCAGGCGTCGGAATCGGTGAGCTCGCGACGCGGGTCGGCGTCAGTGAGCCGATCCTCTCAGCGATCGTGGAATCGAACGATCGTTTCACCATCAACGACGGCGCTGTTGCAGCCGCTGGATTCACCCACGCGTTCAGCCCGACCGATGAACGGAAGTGGCAGGCTGTCAAGGACGAGCTCGAGCGCTCTTTCGCCGTTCCCAGGATGCGCGCGATCGCCCTCAGCCCTGAGCTGCTCCATGCGGTCATACGACGAGGCGATCTCGTTCAGGTTGGAGACGATCTCGCGTTGACCAGACGCCAGATCGATCAGATCATCGAGACCGTGCGGTCGCTGCCGGAAGGGTTCACCGTCGCCGAGTTCAAAGAGAGCCTGTCGATGACACGGCGCCAGGCCGTGCCGACGCTCGAATGGCTCGATCGGAACGGGGTCACGATCCGATCTGGAGAAGGCAGAACCGCGCGATAGCGATGCCAGCGCATCGCACGGTGCCCACGGGTACGGCGCTAGACGACGCCAGCGTCACTCATGGCGATCCGGCGTTCCGCCTCCGTCAGCCCACCCCAGATCCCATACGGCTCCTTGATGGTCAATGAGTACTCCATGCACTCGCTCGCCACGGGGCATATCTGGCACACAGCTTTCGCTCGTGTCTCCCTGCGTTCGCGCTCATCCTTACGTTCCTGGGTACTCGGTGGGAAGAAGAGGTGTGAGTGGTTTCCGCTACACAGTGCGGTTGGTTGCCAGGAACGGTCTGGTGACATCGTGGGTTCCCCTTCGTGCTCGCATCTATCTCGGCCAACGCTGTAGAGCCGGCGCCGGAAACGAAACTAGCGCATGGAACCCATAGCGCGCAAGGGAAATCTTTCGAGTTCACTCGGAACCTTCGCGACCTCGCATCGGGACGGGGTCGACCTCGAGGATCAGGCCACTGAGGCCAACGATCTCAGCCGGAACGCCGGCGTGGATCTCAACTCCGCGATCTGCGGTGGCACGCCACCGCTCCCCATCGAGGAGCACGATACCTTCCGGGTCGAGATCCGTGATCGTCACACACCGTCTTCCCACGAGATGCTCCCTCCCCACGGTCGGCGTGGCGAACCGCCCCCGCACGACGGTCGTCAGCGAATACCAGATGAAGGTGACGCTCGCGAAGACCGCGAGGAGCACCATCCACATCGCTGGTGGATACTGAGGACGCGTCGTGGTGAACAGCAATCCGGCCACGACGAGCATGAGCGTCCCCACGACAGCTCGCCAGTCGGCTCTGTTCTGCCCGAACCCCCATACGAGCAGGACGACACCGACGACAACCATCGCGACCGCTGGCCACCATATCGGCAGCGTTGCGAGCCCGTACCCAGCGATGATCAGTGCAAGGGACGCAACGAACGCCATCACGCCAGCTCCCACCGCGTAGAACTCGAAAACGGCGAAGGCAAGTCCGACCAGGAGGAACAGGAACGCTGTTTCGGGTCGCGCGCCGAGGCGCAGGAACCGGTCGAACAACCCCGTCTTGGTGAACGTGACCCGCCGTGAAGCAACGGGACGGCCCACGCCGTCGACCACCGCGATGGTGGCCGTGGAGAGCGTGAACGTCTTCCCCGCCTTCTCCACCACCTCCCCATCGAGGGAGAGGATCAACTGGCCGAGCGCCGGTTCGAGACGATCGACGAACCCGTACAGGACCGGCGCGTCCGTGGTGAGCTCTCGAGTGGTATCTGCAAGCTCGTCTTGCAGCGCTGCGAATCGCGCAGGATCGGCTCCCGGGTCGGTCACTGGGGGCGCAGTGGCTCCTTTGTGGACCGCAGGGTCCAGATAGCCGACCTGTGCCCCTGGCGCAGCTGTGCGAATGTCCGCCTGGTTGGCGAGGTAGGCAGCGCCGCCGTATGCGACCGCTGGTGTGGGGCCGATCCACGAGATCACCGGAGCATCGATCGAAGCGATCGTGTCGAACAGCGACGCGAGGTCGCCCGACGACACACCGGGACTATCGATCTTGAGGACGAACGCGTGCGCTGTTTCGTCTTCGAGCACGGCGAGGGTGTCGTCGATCAGCCGCTGGTCCATCGGGCCATCGATCTCGACGATGACGATCGGGGCATCGTGAGGAGCCTGGCCGAACGCCGCACCGGTGATGCCGAGAGCACCGACAAGGGCGGCGGCAGAGACGAAACGGGCGATGCGCATGGCGGGAAGAGTAGGCAGGCGACGACCCGCAGCCGACCGTCAGCGCCGGACGTCATCTGCAGCAGAGGCCGCGAGCGCTGACAATCATGTACCCTTGCACCATGAGCACCATCCTTCTCGTAACCGACAGCGATCGTGTGGTCGACACGGTCTTTGCGACGCTCACCGATCCCGACACGGAGATCATCGTTGAGCGAGACCCTGCGAAAGCGGCCGACACTGCGTACACCCAAGAGGTCGATGACGTCCTCGTCGATATGCAGGTCGGATCGATGGGGGCTGTCGCCGTGACGCACGCGGTCAGAGATGCGGCCCGCGACATCGATCCGATCCCTGTCACGATCCTCTTGGATCGCGACGCCGACGCGTTCCAGGCTCGTCGGTCCGGTGCGGCGAGTTGGGTCCTGAAGACCGCCTCTGGATATGACCTCAAACAGGCGATCGCAGCCGCCGGGACCGCTACGTGACCTCAGCGGGAGAACCTGCGAGTACATGTAGGTCGTCAGAAACACTGCGATGACAACCGAGACCGCGATCTACATAGGCATCCTCGCCGCCTGCACGCTCGCGTCCGGATTCTTTTCCGGTTCCGAAACAGCGCTGATCGGCATATCGCGCGAACGCGTCCACAGGCTCGCTGTGGACGACCCGCGTGGCGCGAGGCTCGAACGCCTCGTGTCCGATCCCGAACGGATGCTGTCAACGCTCCTCGTGGCCAACAACACGGTCAACGTGCTGTCTGCCTCCATCGCCACGATCCTGTTCGTATCGCTCATCGGAGAATCCTGGGGGCCATGGGTCGCCACGGGAGTCATGACCGCCGTGCTGTTGATCTTCGGTGAGATCACGCCCAAGACCATCGCAGCAAGGCATCCCGAGGAGTTCTCACTTCGCGTGGCCGGTCTCATCTGGAGACTGTCGATCGTCCTCGCACCGGTCGCGTCGTTCTTCTCCGGCATCACGAAGGTCCTGCTGAAACTCCTGAGGATCCGTTCGGACAACGGCACCGCGTATGTCACCGAAGACGACATCAGAGCACTCGCAGAACTCGGCCACCGGGGAGGGCATATCGAGGATGCCGAGCGGGAGATCATCGACGCCGTGTTCAAGCTCGCGGACCGGTCAGTTCGCGACGTGATGACGCCACGGCTCGAGATCGTCTCGCTTTCACTGCCGTTGACTGCAGAGGACATGCGAAAGGCCGTGGCAGAGACTGGTCACAGCCGCTTCCCCGTTTCCCCCGAGGATCTCGATGAGCTGACAGGCATCGTCCACGTCAAGGATCTCCTCCGCCATCCCGAATACGACCAGGCCAGGGATCTCAGCTCACTGATCAGGCCGCCAGCGTATGTGCCAGAGACGATGTCCGTCCTCGATACGCTCGAAGACATGCGTGCGAGGAGGAACGGCATGGCGGTCGTCGTCGATGAGCACGGTGGCGTCGAAGGTATCGTGACGATCAAAGACCTCGTTGCTGAGCTCGTCGGTGAACTCCAAGACGAGTACGACTCGGGCGAACCATCCGCTGTGGCGGTTGCCCCCGGTGTGTGGATCGTCGATGGCAGGCTCGACATCGAAGACCTCGCTGAAACGATCGACCATGAACTGCCTGAGGGGCCGTACTCCACGGTCGGTGGGTTCATCATGGCACTCTTCGAGAAGGTGCCTGCGGAAGGAGACCAGGTCATCAACGACGGGGTCCGCTACACGGTGCTGTCCATGGATCGTCAGCGCGTCGACAGCGTCAGAGTTGAGAACACCTCCTGAGCGGTACAATCATGGTTCCCACGGGACGTGGCGCAGCTTGGTAGCGCGCATCGTTCGGGACGATGAGGTCGACGGTTCAAATCCGTCCGTCCCGACCAAGCCCCTCCGATTCCGGAGGGGCTTCGTCATGTCATGAGCCGGTGAATCTCGGCCTGCGCTTTTCGATGAAGGCCGAGATGCCTTCGTAGAAGTCGGATGTAGAGCCGGCATCGATGATGCGTGCTGCTTCGGCTTCCATCTGGGTGAACGGGTCGTTTCCGAACGATGACATGAGGAGCTCTCGCGATCTGACGTATGCACCTGTTGGGCCGCTCGCGAGCTTCCTTGCGAGCTTCGCCACGGCACCGTCGAACTCGTCTGCTGGAACGACCTGGTTGACGATCCCCATCTCGCGTGCTTCCTCTGCCGACACGACGCGGTTCGTGAAGATGAGTTCCATCGCTCGTCGGTATCCAACGAGTCTCGGGAGGAAGAACGTGCTCGACCCGTCCGGGGATACGGCGATACCGGTGTAGGCCATCGTGAAGACCGCGCTGTCGACGGAGATCGCCAGGTCGGTTGCCATGGCAAGCCCCATGCCTGCGCCTGCGACCGTGCCGTTGATGGCTGCGATCGTCGGGAACGGTGCTCGCAGCAGCTTCGATACCGACCCATGGAGGCCGTCGAGGACCGCCTGCATCGTTGCGTGGGGGGCCTCGCGTGTGTCGTAGAACGCCTGGACGTCGCCACCTGCGCTGAACGCCCTGCCGGTGCCGGTGATGACAAGCACGCGGACGGAACCGTCATCGATGAGTTCGCTCATCGCTGTATCGAACTCCCGCCCCATCGACACGCTGAGCGCGTTCATCGATCCGGGGTCGTTCAACCGAAGGGTTGCGATTCCCTCGATGACATCGACAACGATCTGTGGCATGGGTTTCTCCGGCGCTCGACTTCACACCACAGTAGACGTTCTCCAGCCCCTTTCGGTCAGTGGGCGAT
>CAYLIR010000099.1:0-6723 GCA_964383515.1 uncultured Acidimicrobiaceae bacterium | reverse complement strand
CCAGGGCCGCGCTCGTGGCCCCGTGAGGAGTACATTCGACGATCGTGGACGCTCGGCAGAGAGGTGGCGTGGCAGGGCGGGGAGGGCGTTGGCGTCGACATCGCAGCACACGGCGGCTTGGTCGTCGACACGGTGACAGGGCGCATCGTCATCACAGCTGGCGAGGTGCACACACGCCAGCGACGCTAGATTCAGTGCCGCAGAACGAGAGAGGAACGTGTGAGCGTCCAAGCAGGCGAAGGAACAACGGAGATCATCTACGGCTCCCGGAGCATCCCCGCAGGTGCGGCGACGCTCGGCGGCTACCTGTCGCGGCCCGATCGCGCCGGTGAATGGCCAACGATCGCCGTGTTCGGCCCTGAGCCGGAGCCCAGTTCATCGATCAAGGACCTGTGTAGGCGATTCGCACGCCACGGGATCGCTGCAGTCGCACCCGAGATGACAGTGAGCCATGAGGCGAACACCCGGATAGCGACAGCGGTCGCCGCATTCATCACGAACGACGACAGCGGCTGGTCGAACGCGCGGTTCGGGTACGGCGTACTCGCATTCGGCCCTGCCCTCTACGACGCTGCGACGCTGGCATCTAGCGATGGCAGGGCGACGGCTGTGGCAGCGGTAGAGGGCAGGATCGACGAAGCCGTAGCGGAAGCGTTGACGATCGCCGCGACGAATGCCGTGTTCTTCGGTTCGCGAGGTGATGCAGGTGCGGACATAGGCGCATCGCTTGCTTTCCGAGACATACTGCCGCGCATGTCATTCGTCATCTATCCCGATGCAGAGGCCCGCTGGTGGGACATCGATGCCGTGTCGTACGACGAGGCGTATGCCACCGACACCTTCAACAGGCTTGTCGCCTTCTTCAGCGACACGCTTCCGGTGCGGCTATGACCGCTCCCCGTTCTGTCGTTACCGGGGGTGCCGGGTTTATCGGATCGAATCTCGTCGACCGCCTCGTCGACGAGGGACACGATGTGCTCGTACTCGACGATCTCAGTTCTGGATCGCTTGGGAACCTCAAGGCAGCAAGGATGCGTGGAAACGTGCAGATGCATCAGATCGACATCGCTGAGAACGATGTCGTCGGGCTCGTGCGGTCATATGGCCCCGACACCGTGTTCCACCTCGCTGCACAGATCGACGTGCGCAGGTCCGTGGTCGATCCCGTGTTCGATGCGAAGATCAACGTGATCGGGACCATCAACATGCTCGAAGCCGCACGGCATGCCAACGCGCGTAGGTTTGTGTTCGCATCATCGGGTGGGGCGACATTCGGCGACACGTTCAACATTCCAACGCCTGAGACACATACGCGGCGTCCCGAGGCGCCGTACGGTGTTTCCAAGTACGTTGTCGAAGAGTACTTCAGGTACTACGCAGATACCTACGACCTCGACTACATGTCGCTCGGTTTCTCGAACGTCTTCGGCCCTCGCCAGGATCCCCATGGTGAAGCGGGGGTCGTGGCGATCGTCGTTGGGCACCTGCTCGCTGGGAGAGCACCGACCATCTACGGCGACGGAACCCAGACACGTGATTTCGTCTTCGTGGAAGACGTTGCCGATGCGCTCGTGCGCGCGGCACGCGTGGGCGGTTCGCGGTATCTCAACATTGGTACCGGTGTCGAGACATCTGTCCTGAAGCTGTATGACCTCATCGTGGAGGCCACCGGCACCGATATCGCTCCGGTCATGGCTGCTGCACGCCACGGTGAGCAGCTGCGGTCATGCCTTGACGCGTCAGCAGCGCAGAAGCATCTCGGTTGGGAGGCGTGGACACCGATCGAAGAAGGCATCGCACAGACCGTTGCGTGGTTCAAGCACCAGGGGAAGTGAACACGAAGGGTCATGCTCGTCGTCGATGGCTGATCACCGTTCTTCGACGGTCTTCGGCCAGTCTTGCTTGAGGAGGCGCGATAGCGCACGGTCCTTGAGGATCTTGCCGCCTGTTTGGCAGGTCGGACAGTAGTTCGTTTCCCGACCTGCAGTGACGATACGCTCGATGCGTGTTCCGCAAACGGGGCACGGTTCGTTGAACTTGCCGTGAACGGCCATGTCCGGATGGAACGCGGTCACCTTGTCGGGGAATCCCTGCCCCGTCTCCGCTATGCGCTTGTCCGTCCACATCGAGAGAACTTCGCGTGCGGCATGATGGAGCGCTGCGATTTCGGATGGAGACAGATTGGTGGTCATCTGCGTCGGGGAGAGTCGTGCGCTGTGCAGGATCTCGTCTGCAAATGCGCCTCCGATGCCCGCCAGGTGTCGTGCATCGGTGAGCGCACGCTTGAGCGTGTGCCGTTCCCGGACCAGCGCCTCGGTGAACTGTGTGAGGGTCGCATCACCGACTTCGATGCCACCAGGGTCGATCCCGGCAAGGTCTGCGGTGTGCACGATCTTCAGGGATGCCCGCCGCCTGGTGCCAGCCTCGGTGAGGATCAGCGAGCCGGAGGAGAAGTCGAACGCGGCAAGGGTGTTGCGTCGGGTGATCGCTGACGGCGCCTCCATCCACTTCAGTCGTCCTGCGACCATGAGGTGGATGACGAGATGGAGGCCATCTTCGAGGTCTATGACGATCCGCTTCCCGATGCGGTGCAGGCCCACCACCGAGCGTGACAGCGTCGATTCGACGGGCGGTTCGACGGTGCGTAGCAGAGCGAAAGATGCGATCCGGAGATCGGTGAGCGTTGCGTCCAGGATTCGTGGCCGTAGCGCGGCAAGGTAGGCCTCGATCTCGGGCAGTTCAGGCATACGACGGTCTCATCGGAACAGGTCTTCGTGAGCTTGCCTGACGATATCGGTGGCCCGTCCCACTCCCGAGACGGTCAGCCCGCGAACGATGGCGACGGGGATCCCCGACGCTTTCCCCATGACGAGATCTGCTGCTGCAGCGATCTCGTCGACGATGTTGACCTCCGTCACGTTCAACTCGTTCCCGTGCGTGTCGCGTGTGCCTCGTAGGTCCAGAATCGGCGATACGCCGCTCACGCCGACAGCAACATCGACAAGCCCTCTCCGCCACGGCCTCCCGAACGTGTCTGTGATGATCACACCAACATCGACTCCCACAGCGCGAGCGATGAGGGTGCGGAGCCTGTGCGCGGATCGGTCCGGGTCGATCGGGAGGAGCAGGGCGTATCCATCTGCGACGTTTGAGCGATCGACAGCGGCATTTGCACAGATGAACCCGTGTCGGGTCTGGGCGATGACGAGGTCGCCGCGGCGTCGGATGATCGCTGTGGATTCACCTTCGACGACCGCGCGGTACGCCTCGGGTGTCGGTATGTGGACGATGCGGCCCTCTTGCTTGGATACGACCTTGTGCGTGACGACGAGCACATCGTCATCGACCAGAGCCATGTTTTCTGAGGCGATCGCATCGAGGATCATCGACGCGAGATCGTCACCGTGCTCGATCTCCGGGATCCCGGAGATCCCGAACACGGAAACGGTGTTCATACCTTCGACCTTTCAAGGACCGCGCTGGCGAGCGCCGAGCCCAGGTCAGGCCCGGTAAGCCGTGTGTCTGCAGGGACGACGTCGACGCCGAACGTTTCGCCCATCGGTACGTCGTGGCTGTCGGCATGGTCGATGAACAGCACGTCGATGAGCCCTTCGTAGGCTTCGAGGATGCCGAGGGTTCCGCCGGAGAGCCCGACACTTGCCATGACAGCGTCTGCGGGGCCCTTGAGGGGAACGCCGCCGAACAGCGGACTGACAGCGACGCGGTTCGGGTGGCTCGCTACGGCCTGCGCTATCTCGTCTACTGCAAGTATCGGCCAGATAGACAATGGCGGATTCGATGGCGCAATGACCAGCGTGTCTGCCTGTGCGATCGCGCTGACGACCCCGGGAGCGGGTACGGCATCGGGTGCGCCGTGGTACGCAAGAGCACGGACCACATCCGTGTGGCGCCTGTCGACGAAGTACTCCTGGAACGACAGCCAGGTCCCATCTTCGATTTGAACGTGGGTCTCAAGCGGGTCGTCTGTCGCCGGAACGAGGCCACAGCTGATATCGAACGAGCGGGCGAGCCTCGCGGTCACACTCGACAGGGGCATGCCACTGTCGAGGAGATCCGTTCGAAGCAGGCACAGCGCGAGGTCTTTGTCTCCGAGGGCGAACGAGGTGTCGACACCGAGTGTTGCAAGTGCATCCATCGTAGCGAAGGTGTCATTTCGCCTTCCCCATCCGTGTGTACCCTCGACGTTGGCGAGCGTGTACAGGACCGTATCAGGGTCAGGAGACACGCGAACGCTATATCGTTCGGTATCGTCACCGACGTTGACTACGACGGTGAGTTGGCCAGGATCGAGGACGGAACGAAGAGCTCGTGCCATCCTTGCCCCACCGACACCGCCGGCAAGTAGTGCCACGCGGCGACCATCACGTTGTCCAATCGACCCCAGAATGCACCTCATATGTCCATGACGACCACAACAGAAGCGACCGTCGTCGTTGCTCTCATCGCGAACTCGAGGGGCGGCCTCGAATCCACGCTCGATGCTGTCGCTGCCCAAGTGTATGCGCCTCACGATCTCGTGGTGGTCGGTCTCGATGCCGAACGTGATGCTGGCATCGCCCGCGGCATCGCTGTGGTGTCTTCGCTGACAGAGCTCGTGGACAACCTTGAACGAACTGTCGATTTCGTGTGGGTACTCCACGAAGGAGCGATCCCTGCGCCCGACGCGTTGAAGGTTCTCGTAGCAGACGCTGGCCGCATCGAGGCTGGGATCATCGGATCGAAGATCCTCGGTCCAGACCGAAGAGAACTGGTCTCGATCGGCCTGATCACCGACGTGTTCAATGTTCCGTACACGGGTCTTGACCGCGGCGAGAAGGACCAGGGCCAGTACGACATCGTGCGTGAGGTCGCTGCCGTCTCCGGCGTATCCGCCCTTGCCAGGCGTGACCTCCTCCTCGGGCTCGGTGGTGCCGATGAGCTGATGACCCCGATCGCTTCTGCCATCGACCTGGGCCAACGCGCTCGCTTGCGGGGCGCTGTCGTCGCGATCACGGCTGGGTCCGAGGTTGCCTACCAGCACGACATGGAAGACACGCCGCGTTGGAAGGCGGAAGCGAGCCGTATCCGATCCGTGCTCAAGACCTATTCGCCGCTCACGCTTGCTTGGGTCGCTCCACTCGATTTCCTCTCCGGCCTGGTCGAGTGGATCGTGTCTCTCTTCTTCGGAAAGTGGTACGGGTTCGATTGGCTGCGCTCCTGGGGATGGAACATCGTTCACTTGCCGAGCACCCTTGCCGCACGACGTGCCGCCCGGAGCAACAACGTGACAGGGGATACCGGCTTATTCCGGTTCCAGCGAAGCGGGAGTATCCGGTTCCACACGATGCTCAAGAGAGCAGCAGCGAGCTTGCGACGCAGGCTCCCAGGAGACGATCGGTTCACGCTCGAATCTCTGGGAAGGGATGTTCGACAGCCAGCATTCGTTGTCGGGATCCTCGCGATCGGTTTCGTGTTCCTCGCCGCGCGGAACCTCTGGTCGGACGGCTTCCCGGCCGTCGGATACACACTGCCTTTTCCCCAGAACGGATGGCACGTGCTTGACGCGTACGCAGGCGGATGGAATCCCGCTGGGCTCGGCAGCCCTGAGCCGCTTCGACCGCTGCTCGCGGTAGCGGGTGTGGCTAAGATCGCGACCTTTCATGCATCGAACCTCGGCGAGTACGTACTCGGTGGCGGAGCGATGCTGCTCGGTATCTGGGGTACGACGCGCTTGCTTCGGACCTGGTCGATATCTGCGGTCCCTGCCTTGCTTGCGGGCATCGTCTATGTGGCGGGCCCTGGTGCGCGAGCGATAGGAGCGAACACGCATCTGGGCACGTTGCTTGCTGTCGGCATCCTGCCGTGGACGCTGCGCCTTGCGCTTGCGCCGCTGCGCGATGGAGCCTGGGCGATGGCCGCTCGGCTCGCATGGGTGATGCTCCTGTACGGGTTCCTCGGTGCCCTCTCACCGCTGATGCTCGTGGTTCCTGTCGTCCTTGTCGCACTGCACGCTGTGATCCAGCCACGAAACAGCGACGCATGGAAGGCGGTGATCATCGCCCTTGCTGGAACTGCAGGCGGGTTCCTGCTCCTGAGTCCATGGATATGGAGCGCAGGGTTGCTCGGTATCGCTCGATCGGGATACGCGTTCTGGGATGGATCCCCGATCGTCATGGTTGCGATGGCAGTTGTCGCGATATCCGCTGTCGTCGCGGCGAACAAGCAGATCGGCCTCGTTGCTGGGTGGGCTGTCGTGGTTGGCGGACTGGGATTCGCTATGTCGCGTGGAGGCGCTTTCGGTATCGGTGACGAGGCAGGATCGGTAGCGCTTGCCGTCATGGGACTCGGTATTGGACTTCTTGTCGGGATCGTCGCTTCGATCGTCTCTGGAGAGGAAACAGCGAGACGCGACCGGATCGTCGCGGGTATCGGTTCGATCGCCGCCATCGTTCTCCTCGTCGTGTCATCGGTGGTGGTCCTTGGTGGGAGGATCGGTCTTCCCGAAGACATCTACATCCGAGACCTTGCCTTCACTGCAGCTGAAGAGGGAGTAGCCCCGCGTTCGCGGGTGCTGCTCGTCGGTCCCGAGGATCTGCTCCCTGGTGACTCGCGGAAGATCAAGAACGGTGCGTACACGGTGGTGTCGGCTCCGTACCCCGATCTCGGCGAAGCCCATCTGGAGGCCCCGCTTGCGTTCGACAGGTACCTTGAGTCGAAGCTCGA
>CAYLIR010000098.1:0-6737 GCA_964383515.1 uncultured Acidimicrobiaceae bacterium | reverse complement strand
CGAGGATTGCAGCGGCCTGTTCGGCATCCTCGCTTGCGACGACGAGGCGAACACCGCCAGAGAGCACGGACATCGACGGGATCGTGTCACCTGCATTGTCCGTGACCACCGATGCCCGGATTCCCTCGGATGCGAGATGGGCTGCAGCAGCCTTCGCTTCGAACGTCGTTCCGTAGGTGGCGATGTCAACGATATCGCTCATGTTCCTTCCCTTCGAGGGCACGTCGATGTGTCTCACACAGTAGCGCGCGGTCATCGAGATAGCTTGACAACGCTCGTGACTCGCTAGCGTTCATGGCAGCCCCCTCAACGGGAGCGCTAGCACAGCCGATGGCGAAGTCGGCCGATTGGATCGAAGTCACTCCTCATGAGTCAACTGCATGATGCCGGTCTTTCTCCGCTGCACCTCCGGGACGTTCCCGATGCGTACCCGCGCTCGCTCGAAGCATGGGTGGAGCTGCGAGACGGTTCAAAGATCTTCGTGCGCCCCATCGCTCCCGTCGATGGTCGCCGGATGGCACATGCACTTGCGTTCGGCGATCCTGAGACCATCCAGCGGCGTTTCCTCACCGGAGCACCCCCGAAGGTGCAGGGCGCTATCGACTATCTCGTGAACGTCGACTACGGCTGTCGTCTCGCGCTGATCGCCATGGACGAGGAAGGGAACAGCGTTGGCATCAGCAGATACGAGGGGAACAAGGAGAGCGAAACCGCGGAGGTGGCCATTGTCGTCGATGCACAATGGCGACACAAGGGCGTGGGCTCTGTGCTCCTGGAACTCCTCGAACCCAATGCACGCGCGGCAGGGATCAAGGAATTCGTCGGCCTCTACCAGCCTGACAACACCGAGGTTGCTGCGTTGCTGAAGTCCCTCGGCTACGAACCCGCTCCCATGGACGAGGGCCTCGTATCCGTGACCAAGAGGCTCTCGTGAATCGGTAACCTTCCGTCGATGCTGATCAAGGACCTTCTGGATTCCATCGACGAGTCGATCGACCTGGCGCTGGCTGCGCCGTGGGACAGCGTTGGATTGCAGATCGGAAGCAGGAACGCCGTTGTCGGGAGGGTCGGCGTCTGTCACGAACTCACCCCGCGAGCGGTGGACGAGGTCGTTGTAAAGGGCATAGACACCGTCGTCGTCTACCACCCGTTGCTCTTTGCTCCGACAACATCGTTCGTTGACGGGCCTACCGCGACGGGGCGAGCGTTGCGCCTTGCCATCGCAGGGGTTTCCGTGATCGCCGTCCACACAGCGTTCGACGCAACCGATGGCGGCATGGCCGACGCTCTCGCTGTGGCTCTCGGTGTCAGAGACGCCGTTGGCATAGGCTGTCATGACGACGGCCCACGTCGGTGTATCGGCAGGATGGGAAGCATCGATCCCACAACTCTTGGTGCCTTCGCATCGGTAGCGACCGATGTGCTCGGGACGACGGTGCGCGTCGCCGGTGAGGCGGGCACGAAGATCGAGACCATCGCTGCGGTGCCAGGCTCTGGCGGTTCATTCGTTGAGGCATCCATCGGCGCTGACGTTCTCGTGACCGGAGATGTCAAGCACCACGAAGCGGCGATGGCGCTTGAGAAGGGGATGGCTGTGATCGACGCTGGGCACATCCCGACCGAACGTCCGGGGTTCACATCCCTGTACGATGCCATAATCGCGATCACAGACGATGCACAACGGATCGGGCCCGATCCCTACCCGTGGAAGGACTGAAGTGGAACAGCTCACGAGCCTTGCTGATCTGCTCGATCTTCAGGATGTCGACCTGAAGATCGACAAGCTGCTCGACACGAGAAACTCATTGCCTGAACTCAACGAGTACAAGAGCGCCCATGGGGAAGTGCAGCGTTTGACCGCAGCGCTTGCTGAAGCCAGGGAGCTGCTGTCGACGGCGGACCTCAACCTGCGCAAGACGAACGGAGAGCTCGAGCTCACCGCCGAGCGTGCCGCGGCTGAGCAGAACAGGCTCTATGCGGGGGGGATGTCGGCTCGCGATGCGGACTACCTCCGTCGAGAAGTCGAAATGCTCTATGCGAAGGTTTCCAAGATGGAAGATGAGGTCATCGGTCACATCGATGACAAGGAGCAGGCCGAAGCCGACGTTGAACGTCTGCGCGAGGAACTCGCAGAAGCCACCGAGCAGAAGGAGAAGCTCGCTGCGACCATCTCCGAGCAGTGGCGGATCATCGACAAGGAGCTGGCGATCAAGGAGGAAGCGAAGCAGGCATCGCGATCGCTCGTCGACGATCACCTGCTTGAGATCTACGAGAAGATGCGTGCTACGAGCGATGGCAGGGTCGTTGGGCGGTTGATCGACAGTATCTGCGGAGCCTGTCACCTCCGGTTGACTGCTGCGGAGGTTGCCAAGGTCAGCAAAGAGGATCCGCCGCGATGCATCCATTGTCGCGCGATACTCGTTATCTGAGCAGTGATCTTCTGGCATGTCGGCGCCACCGTGGCGTTTGTCCGCTATGCGTTTCGTGACGATGCGATGGACCTGCGATTCCTTGCGCTCGGCGCGCTGCTTCCAGACCTGATCGACACCCCGATCGGCGTTGTGAACTGGACGCGGTTCGAGGCCGTGCGGCTGGCGGGTCACAGCATCCTGTTCGCGTCTATCGCGATGGTAGGTGTGCTGGTGCTCACCCGGCGCGGTCCGGTGCGGAAACGGTGGATGCTCGTGGCGACGGGCGTGCTGATCCACCTGATGCTCGATGCGATGTGGAACCTGCCCGAAACACTGTGGTGGCCCTTCCTGGGGGCGAAGTTCACAGGCACCGGGTTCGCCACCTACGGTGCCTACGCGCAGGACGTCCTGATGAACCCCACCGTGTGGATCGGGGAGTTCATCGGTCTCGTCTATCTGTTCGCGCTCGCTCGACGTGCAGGCCTCGACGATCAGCGCGCACGGCGGCTGTTCTGGCGCACCGGTGTCGTCTCAGCCAGCATCGATCGGGTCTGAGGCGCTCCGATCCGACACCCGGTATGTCTGCCACAGCCGATATGTGCGCGATGCCATCCGGACCGAGAGGAAGACGAGCACGACGGCGAAGATCCGTCGCAGGAGATCGGCATGCATGGACTGCGCGAGCGTTGCTCCACCGAACGCAGCAAAGACACCACCGACGCCAACGACCGCAACGACAGGCCAGTCGACCCGCCCGGCCTTGGCGTGTGTCAACATGCCGACGATCGCCGTTGGCACGATGATCGCCAACGATGTTCCCTGGGCATCGAGTTGTGCAAAGCCGAACAGGGACACGAGAACCGGAACGAAGATGATGCCACCGCCAACACCGAGCGTTGCGGCCAGCGTGCCTGCGAACAGGCCGAGGGCGAGCAACCCGAGAAGTTCAGGAAGTGCTGGCATCAGGAGAACATCCGTACGGCAGAGACTCCAAGGACGATGGTGAAGATGCCTGCGAGGACGTGTTCTGGTATCCGGTTCATGTAGTGGGCGCCTGCCCACGCACCGGTCGCCGCGCCGGTGAACACGACAAGGGCTGTCGCCCAATCGACAGCACCCCCCGAGCCAAACGCGAGGAGTCCGGCTGAGGCAGTGAGCACGATCGTTGCAACGGATGTTGCTGCTGCCGAGTGCTGGTCGAGCCCAACGAGCAGGACGAGGCCTGGTACCACGATGACCCCTCCGCCTATGCCCAACAGCCCGGAGAGGAACCCGGCAACGATGCCTACGATTGCAGCCTTCGGCCACGAGAAACTCATGGATGCAAGCGTAGTGCAGGCGCGTTCGCGACCTTCGACGGTACGCTTTGGCTGTGAGAAGAGGAATCCGTATCGTCGTGTTGGTAGCGCTTGTGGCCTCAGCGTGTTCGGGTGGCAGCGCTGAACCGCCTCGTTTCGAAACGCCAGAACAAGCTGTTGCTGCGTGGTTCGATGCGATCGACGGAAACGACGCTGCGTCGGCGTCCTCGGCGATCCGCCCTGATTCGCTCGCTCTCATCCTCAGTTCCGAGAACGGCCTCACTCCTGAAACGACGAGTGACTACATCGAGAACGGCATCCCGATGTCCGTCCAAGAGGACTACTGGGCATCGTTCGCTGACGGGTTCTCTGCGTTCGCGTCACGTCCTGTGTCGACGCTCACCGTTGGGCAGGCGAGCATGTTCGATGCAGGGGGGACCAAGTTCGCCCGTGTGCCTGTGTCTGGAGGTCAGGCCGCCGCGTCGTTCGTCATCACGCGGATGCGCGACGACGGCTCATGGGAGGTCGACATGGTCGCGTCCCTTGCCGACGGTTTCTCGAAGGTGCTGCTCGATACCTACACCCACCTTCCCGAGGATGCATCAGGTGACATCGTGAGAGAGGCATACAAAGACACGGTGGTCCCCGCCATGTGGGCTGGGATGGCGGAGGGGGGCTTCGGCGATGATTTCGCGAGGAGCGCACTCGCGTTGATCGAGGCCGTTGGTGATGGCGGCGATCCGGAGGGCTAGGAGAGTCTCCGCAGCGCAGGGAGCACTTCGGCACCGAGCATCGCGATGGTTCCCTCCTGATCGGTCGAGGTCGTCTGAATCGTGACCGTGTCTGCGTGCACATCGGTGATGAGCGGTGCGTACACATCGACGTAGTCCTCAGGGGTCTCCACGATGCTGTACATGGAGAGAATATCGGCGCGAGGCATCTCGTCGGCTCTGATGCGCAGATCCATGGGATCGACGGCGTTGAGCCGTCCGGGTGCACGCAATCCGCGCCATGCACCGAGGCTCGTCCATGCTTCGTCATCGCTATTGGCACGGATGCTCCAGCGTGACGCGACGATCTGTGGAGCAGGCTTGCCCAACGAGGCCGCTGCGCCGCGTGCAGGGTCGATCACGCGCTCGAACGTGACCTCCGGTTGCTTGACGCTGGTGATGATCCCGTCTGCCTTGGTTGCCGCAAGCACAGCAGACTTCGGGCCGCCAGCGGCCATGTAGATGGGGAGCCGATGGAGCGGCGGGCTGTAGAGCTTCGCCCGATCCGTCGAGTAGTATTCGCCCTCGTATGTGAGCTTCTCACCATCGAGGAGACGTCGCATGATGTCAAGCGCCTCGCTCATACGTGCGGCTCGTTGCGCGTACTTGGGGAAGGTGTAGCCGAGCGGGCCCTCGTTGAGGTTCTCCCCGGTCCCGACACCGAGTGAGAATCTGCCGCCGCTGAGGCGATCGAGCGTTGCTGCTGCTTGAGCGACGACCGCTGGGTGATATCTCCAGAGGGGAGTGGTGACCGCCGTCATGAAGTTGATCGTTGAGGTGGCCTGAGCCATCGCTGCGATCGTTGCGAAAGCGAAGCCTGAGGCTCCGAGGTCGTCAACCCACGGGTGGAAGTGCTCGGACACCATGACGGCATCGAAGCCCGCTTCCTCTGCCAGCACGGCATGGGCGACGAGTTGCTCGGGTTGGAACTGCTCATGTCCTGCAAAGTATGCGAACTGTGTCATATGGGGGCCTTCCTCGTGTTGGGCACAGGCTAGATGTGTGCAGCGGTGGTTGTTGCCGAGCCGTTGCGTGTTGAAAGGCAGGTCCACGATCGTGTTGGCGGTACACAGCGGTGAGGGGCCGCCGAAGCAGTCCCTCACCGCTGATGAGTTGGCGTGTAAGCCGGATTCTGTCGAAGGACGATCATCTATCTGGGATCGGCGTTGCCGCGCGACCTCATGCGACCTACCCGGAACGTATCGGACGGGCAGCCCTGTTCCTGCGTGGTCTTGCTCCTGACGGGGTTTACCTAGCCATCTCGGTTGCCCGAGATGCTGGTGAGCTCTTACCTCACCGTTTCACCATCGCCTGTGCCCCATGGGGCCATCGGCAGTCTGCTCTCTGTTGCACTGTCCATCGGGTCGCCCCGCCTGGGTGTTACCCAGCGTCATGCCCTGTGGAGTCCGGACTTTCCTCAGCTGCAAACAGCCGCGATCGTCTCGCCAACTCACCCCAAAAGGTAGCGCAAGGATGTTCCTGGCCACCCCACTTCTTTGCATGCGCCTCTGTGCGCCCGTGCGCTGGCGAGCGCAGAGCCGCCGTCAGGTCACACGGATCGTTCACGTACGACTGCACCAACGTCGAGGCGCTTCATGGATCGGATTCCCGGGATAAGCGAGAGCAGGGCAACGGCGATCATGGCAACGACGGCAACGAGGATCGTCAGTGGGTGGACCGACAACCCGAGCGCGAAGGAATCGTTCGCGAACGACGATATGTACGCGGAGGCGAACCAGAGGCCAACGAGGACGCCTGGGACGATCCCGACAAGCGTGAGCAGCACGTTCTCGCCGACGATCATCCACGCGATCGTGCGGTCGGCCATGCCGCTTGCCTTCAGCGTTGCGAACTCCGTGGAACGTTCGGAGACGTTCACCGATATCGTGTTGAACATCAGTGCGAATGCCATGACGGCACCGAAGAGGAGCATGATGCCGACGAACACATAGAACAGCCCAAGGTACTGCTGCACCATGGTGTAGAGTGCCCGAGCATCCTCGACAGCGAGTACGTCCCTCGTGCCCTTGATGGCTGCAATAGCGTCGGCGCGTACGACGCCTGGAGCGAATCGGGCCATCACGGACGCTGTGGTGGGGTCCTGTAGGAGGATCTGAGGCGTGTCGACTCCAGCATCGGCGAGGGCCCACGTCGTGGTAGCGGAAAGCCGCCGCCGCTCCACCATTCGGGGTCGCCGAGTTCGCCACACAGTCGCTGGGTTCCAAGGTGTCGGGATCCACCCCTACGAGGGCCGAGGC
>CAYLIR010000097.1:0-6815 GCA_964383515.1 uncultured Acidimicrobiaceae bacterium | reverse complement strand
TCGAGCGCAGCCATGGCCGGCCCAGGCCGACGGTGGTGGATCGGGGGCATGCCGTTGTAGAGGTGTGTGATCACCGGAGCGATACCCCGCTGGTTGACCGCATCGATCGCAGCACGCATCGCGGATGCTGGTGCAGCGGTGTGTCCGAACGCTGGCACGACGCCGTTGTCGAGGAGGGCAGCGACGACTTCTGTCGCTCCAGGGAGTTCGGGCGCGATCGTCACCATGCGGATGGTGCCGTTGCTGTGCTCGATGAGGTCCTCCATGCCGGGGAGGTCGGGCATGATCAGCGCTGCAGGATCCTGGGCACCGCGATGGCTGGGGGAGAGGAATGGCCCTTCGAGATGGATGCCCGCGATGGTTCGTGTTGCAACGTGGTGTCTGAGCGTTGCGATGCGGGAACGCAACTCGTCTAGAGGCGCGGAGACGAGGCTTGCAACGATCGTGGTCGTCCCTGCCCTCTGGTGGCTGGCCGCGGCGGCATGCGCGTCGCCGATGCCGAACTCGTGCCCTCCACCGCCGTGGCTGTGGATGTCGACGAGGCCAGGAGCGATCACCACGTCCGGGTTTCCACCCGGGGTCCTATCGACGATCCTGCCGCCGTCGACATGGAGCGTCACGGGAGTCTCGGCATCGATCGGGACGCCCGAGATAGTGGTCATCGTGCACGCTCCTGTGCTGCAATAGCGGCTCCGACGAGGACGGAGCGGTCTCCGAAGTGGCCAGTCACGATCTCGGGAGGTGTCTCAACGGTAGCCCGCTGGCCCACCGTTTCCCTGACGGGGACCACGAGCGCATCGCCCGCGTTGGCGAGCCCGCCGGTGAGCACCACACGCCGCGTGGCGAGGACGGCTGTCACGGCAAGGATCGTCTCTGCGAGGCTGTCTGTTGCGTCTCTCCATACCTCTGCAGCGATGGGATCGTCCGAGATGCGGGCAACGACTTCCTGTGCTCCTGCCACGGCCATGCCCGAGCGTTGCGTGTAGCGCCGGGCGATCGATGCTGCCGATGCCGTCCCTTCGAGGCACCCCATTCGGCCACAGCGACAGCGTTCGTCCGCCAGGCCCGTCCCGAGGTGGCCGACCTCGCCGACAGGACCGCGCGTGAGGTGCTGGCCATCGACAACGAGAGCGGCCCCGATGCCGGTACCTATGACGAACACCGCTGCGTCGTTGCAACCGACTCCCGCGCCGGACCGGTACTCGGCAAGCCCGCCTGCAGCGATGTCGTGGATGACCATCGGATCGAGGCCGGTCGCTGTTCGCACGATGTCCGCGATGGGCAGGTTCTCCCATCCGAGGGTCGTGCTGAGCACGCCGACACCCGTAGTCGAATCGACGAGTCCTGGGACGGCAAGCCCAACGGTGTCTCCCGGCATGGCGAATGCTTCGATGAGGGCGACCGCGGCATCGATGGCCGCGCTGCCAGCGGGTGTCGGCACCGTGTGGCGTCGCTGTGCGCGGTATCGATCGTCGAGGATCTCCGCCTTGACCGAGGTGCCGCCAACGTCGATCGCAACCAGGCTCATCTCAGGATGACGCTCCTCGTCAGCGACCGAGGCTTGTCGGGGTCGAGGCCACGGTTGCGCGCGATAGCGAGGGCGTAGCGGTGGACTGCGACGAGTTCTGCCATCGGGTCTCGCAGGGACTCGACGAGCGTCGCTCCGGTACGATGGATATCGTCTGCCAGGCCATCGGGGAGACGGTCGAGGCTCCACACGAGCCTTCCCGGGGACGCGATACTGATCGGACCGTGCCGGTACTCGAGGGAGCGATACGCCTCCGTCCAGAACTGGGCGGACTCTCGGAGCTTGAGGCCAGCTTCCTCAGCCAGCGCATACACCCACTTCTGGCCGAGGAACGTCACCTGCTCGACGTGGAGTATCCCGTCGAAGAGATCCTCGGAAGGAGCTGCGATGATCTTCGCAGCTTGTTCGATCGCCGCGGTGAGATCGTGGCCGATATGCGTGCGGAGCACAGCGAGCGTGGTCGTCGCGAAACGGGTTTGGACCACGGACTCTTCGTCCGCGTCCTCAAGCAGGATGACCTCATCTGCAGCAGTAGCGAGAGGGCTGTCCTCAACGCCGACGATCGCGACGGTAGGGAGGGATGTCTGCTCGACGAGTTCCACGGCCTCGGTCGTCGTACCGCTGCGGCTGATCACGACCACCGTGTCGTAGCCCCGGTCGAGGAGCGCGTCGGTGGGAGTCCAGGCGTCGGTGCGGCCATGGCCGGAGCGTTCCCGGAGGTCTGCCCACGCCATGGACATGTTGAACGAGGTACCGCATCCGATGACTGCGGCGGCCGACCCGGAGGTGGGGAGTGCGGAACGGTCGACGTTGCGAACCGCTGCTTCCCACAGTTCGGGTTGCGTGGTGATCTCTGCTGCCATGTGGCGACCGAGGTCTGAGCTCATGTTCGCATCCTCCCGTATCGGGTGACATCGTGATGTTTCCCCGCACGATACAACAAATTGAGCAAAGCTGCCAGTTTTCTGCTTATAATGATCATATTCAGTCGAACGACACGAACGGAGGATCGGTCGCACATGACGAAGAAACTGAGAGTGGCAGCAGCCTTTCTGGCCGTGGCACTCATCGCCGCGGGTTGCAGTGGGAGTGGTGACACGAGCACAGGAACCGACGGAGGAACGACAGACACAGCAGCATCAGGTGAGGCGGTAACGATCTCGTTGCTCGTCCCGAGTTACAGCGACAACACGCGCGCTATCTGGGAAGGCCTTATCTCCGACTTTGAAGCCCAGCATGACGGGATCGCTGTCGATCTTGAGGTCCAGTCATGGGACAACATCAACGATGTCATCCGGACGAAGATCCAGGGCAACGCCGCGCCGGACATCTTGAACATCGACGCGTTCGCATCGTTCGCTGCCGATGGGCTCCTGTATCCGGTTGCCGACGTGGTCTCTGAGGACACGATCGCGGACATCCAGGATTCGTTCGCCGAGAACGCGTCGATCGACGGCGTCATGTATGGGCTGCCATTGATCGCTTCAGCGAGATCGCTCTTCTACAACACGGATCTCTTTGAGAAGGCTGGCGTTGCTGGGCCACCGGTGACGTGGGACGACGCCCTTGCTGCGGCGAAGGCGATCTCCGAACTCGATTCGGGGGTTTTCGGATACGGGATGCCGCTTGGCAGTGAAGAAGCGCAAGCTGAGACCTCCATCTGGGTCTTCGGCGGCGGTGGTTCATGGACCGACGGAAACAACATCACGATCGACACGCCGGAGAACGTTGCTGCGATCGAGTTCATGCAGCGCATGATCGATGAAGGCGCCACCGAGCCAGACGCCGGCGCGACGGATCGCAGCCCGCTGATGAACGTGTTCATCCAGGGCCAGATCGGTATGATGGTCGGCTTGCCTCCGACGATCGGACAGATCGAAGAGCGCAATCCTGAACTGCCGTACGCAACGGCGCCGATTCCGACGCTTGATGGATCTCCTGTGACGCTCGGCGTCGCCGACCATCTCATGGCGTTCGACAACGGTGAGAACAAGGCGGAGGCGATCGGTGCGTTCCTCGACTTCTTCTACGACGTCGACAACTACCTCAAGTTCGCAGACGGCGAGGGGTTCCTGCCGACGACGAAGTCGGGAGCGGAGAAGACCGCGAATGCCGAGAAGTTCTCCTCGTTCCTTGCAGGCATGCCGGGTGCTCAGTTCTATCCGAGCACCAATCCACAGTGGCCAGTGGCTCAAGCCGCTATCCAGAGCCAGATCGGTCGTATCGCACAGGGTGAGGATGTCGCCACTGTGGTGGCCGATATCCAATCCAAGGTCGACGAAAGCTGATCTCGGTGGCGAAGAAGGGCGGACGCCAGTATCGCGAGAGCCTCAAAGCGCTCCCGTGGCTAGCGCCCGTCCTTCTCCTCGTCCTCACGATCGTTGTGTTCCCGGCGGGGTACATGGTATGGACATCCACCCGCGACCTCAGCCAGTTCGGTGTGGACAGGGGCTCAGCCGGATTCGACAACTACCTGCGACTCCTCGAGTTCGATGCGATGCCACGGGTGCTCCTCAACACGGCGGTGTGGGTCATCGGTGTCGTCACGATCACGATCCTCATATCGTTGCTGATCGCTCAGTTCCTCAGCAAAGCGTTCCCTGGCCGCAGGCTCGTGCGCCTGTCGCTGATCATCCCATGGGCAGCCAGTGTCGTCATGACGACCACAGTATTCGCCTACGGCCTCGACCCGTTCTATGGCATCATCAACAGGATGTTCGTGGATCTCGGGATCCTCGAACAGCCATACGGGTTCACCCGCAACGTGCTCCCAGCGTTCGCGTGGTCCATGGTCATCGCCATCTTCGTGTCCCTTCCTTTCTCGACGTACGCGATCCTCGCTGGCCTCCAGACGATCCCTGACGACATCGTCGAGGCAGCTGAGGTCGATGGCGCATCTCGGTGGCAGGTCTACAGGCAGGTCATCCTGCCGCTGCTACGCCCGGCGCTCGCCGTTGCGATCATCATCAACATCATCAACGTGTTCAACAGCTTGCCGATCTTGCAGATCATGACCGGATCGCTCCCAGGGAACAACGCAGACACCACAACCACGCTCATCTTCAAGCTCATCCGCACCGAACTCCAGGTCGACACAGCAAGCGCCCTGAGTGTCGTGAACTTCCTGTTCATCGTCGTGATCATCAGCCTGTACCTCGTGGTGCTCAAGCCGATGAGGGAGGAGTGATATGAAGGGTTCGCGCTACGGAGCGGATCCCGTCGGTGCACGCCGCTGGTTGTACACCGGAGCGGGCATCGTGATGATCGGCGTGTTCTTGTTCCCCTACATCATCATGATCACCGGGTCGCTCAAGACGAGAACCGAGATACTCAAGGTTCCGCCCGTGTACCTGCCAACGGAGTGGGTCTGGTCGAACTACATCACGATGTGGTCGACGCCCGAAACCCCGCTGCCGCACAATCTCCTGTCGACGATCATCATCGCTGGAGCCGCCACGATCGTTGTGTTCCTCGTGGCCGTACCCGCTGCCTACTACACGGCTCGAAACAAGTTCCCTGGACGGGTGGCTTTCCTTCTCCTCGTGCTCATGACCCAGATGCTCCAGCCAACGGTGCTCGCAGCGGGATTGTTCCGAGAGTTCCTCGCGTTCGGCATCAACGACACCCTGTTGTCGATGGTCCTCGTCAACGCTGCGTTCACGCTGTCGTTCGCTGTATGGATCATGCACAGCTTCTTCGCTTCCGTCCCTGTTGCCATAGAGGAAGCCGCGCACATCGATGGGGCGTCGCGCATGCAGGTGCTACGCAAGGTGACCCTGCCATTGGTATGGCCGGGAATCGTTACGGCGATCATCTTCACGTTCGTTGCAGCATGGAACGAGTTCGCTGCATCCCTCGTGATCCTCACGACGGACGTCAATCAACCGCTATCTGTTGCGCTGACCAAGTTCGTCGGCCAGTACGACTCGGCATGGCAGTACGTGTTCGGCGTATCCGTCGTCGGCATCGTCCCGGTGCTGATCCTGTTCGCTTTCATCGAGAAGCGCCTTGTTTCGGGCCTCACAGCAGGCGCGGTAAAGTAGATCGATGGATATCGGAACACATGGCGCCATCTGAGCGCCTCGTCGCCCTCATGTCGCTCCTTGCCGAACGCGGCAGGCTCACCGTTGCCGAAGCTGCAGAGCATCTCGATGTGTCGACCGCGACGATCAGGCGCGACTTCGCGACACTCGCTGATCAGCAGTTGGCCACCCGCACCCATGGAAGCATCGTGTTGGGGAACGTCATCTACGACCTGCCGATGCGCTATCGATTGTCTCCGGACGATCCACGTGAGAGGATCGGCGCGGCTGCAGCGACGCTCGTCGAGCCTGGAGAAGCCGTTGGGCTCAACGGAGGGACGACCACGTCCGCTGTTGGTCGCCACCTTGGGGCTCGCAGCGAGGGCTTCGATGGCACCATCACCGTTGTTACGAACGCACTCAACCTCGCAGGTCATCTCGTGTTGCGGGACCAGGTCGTCACGATCACGACTGGGGGTGTCCTGCGCGCTCATTCCTATGAGTTGATCGGGCCGCTCGCTCGCAAGACGCTCGAGGACGTGTGGTTGGACTGGGCAATCCTCGGCGTTGATTCGCTCTCCGTCGAACAGGGGGCTGCATGCAGGCGGCACGACGAGTCGGATATCGGAGCGGACATGACCCGCCGAGCAAGCAAGGTCGTTGTCGTTGCAGCATCGAGCAAGCTCGGGAAGCTGAGCCTCGCCAGGATCTGTCCGATTGACAGGGTGGACATGCTCATCACGGACACAGCTGCCGACCCAACGCTCGTATCGGGGCTGGACGCCAGAGGTGTCGATGTGCAGCTTGTCTAGCCCCGATTGTTCATGTGGTGTGTGCTGTGTCGCGCTGGGGTGGGCGACAACGCTCTCCCGATAGGGGAATACTGAGGTTGCCGAAGACATCGGTTCCCGGGAACAGGAGGGCATTTCCGAGATGCAGGTTGCCAGCACGACCACAAACCCCGCCGCACCCTTTCACAAACCCACGGCGCGGCCCAATCGCCAGGCTCCGTGAACGATAGCGGCTAGCCTCGCCAGAGTGGCACAGGATCGAGTTCAACGAGGCTCGACAAGAAGGCAAGTGTCCATGGGGTCACGTGTGCCGCAGTGACATAGGCGATCCCTTGGTTGGGGATCTCAAGCGGGTCGTTCGTCCACACCCATTCGTCGCCCGTGTTCCACCACAGCGGCAGCGGTGTTGCGCTCTGGCTCGAGTTCGTTGCTCGCCGTGCCTTCGCTGTGGAAGCTTTCGACTCGGTGCTCTTC
>CAYLIR010000096.1:0-6856 GCA_964383515.1 uncultured Acidimicrobiaceae bacterium | reverse complement strand
GACCTGTCGGTAGACCCCTCCGGTGAACTGAGAGGCTGAGGGGTTGGCCATGAGCAGAGCGGTGGGCATGGGACAAGCCTACGGCGCTGCGGGACGGGCGGTACGAGTGGGCGTTGTGAGGGTCAGCACCGGGTAGAAAGGCCCTGCTTGCTGTCTCCCCGGCTACCCTGTGGTGTGCATCCCGTCGTGACGTGAGGAGTCCCCGTGCTGAAGCCGTATCAGACCGTCCCGTATTCCGACTTCACCGTCGAATCGAACGCCGCTGCGTATCGAGACGCTCTCGAAAAGGTCGAGTCGCATCTCGGTGAGCGAGCGATGCTTGTCATCGGAGGTGAACACATCGACACGAAGGCATCGATCGACTCGGTCAACCCCGCCAACCCCTCCCAGAAGGTCGGCACCTCGGCATCGGCGTCCGCCGAGCACGTCGACAAAGCGATCAGCGCAGCGTGGGACGCGTACCCCGAATGGTCCCGCCGCACCGCTCAAGAACGCGCAGGGCTCATCCACCGCGTTGGCGACCTCATCGCAGAACGGAAGTTCGAGTTCGCCGCGTGGCAGACGTTCGAGGCAGGAAAGAACTGGACCGAAGCCGAAGCCGACGTTGCGGAAGCGATCGACTTCTGCAGATACTACGCGCACCAGGCGCTGCGTCTGGCCGAGCCGGTTCCTGTCTCGGACTACCCGGGTGAGACGAACGAAGCATGGCTCCAGCCGCTCGGAGCCGGCGTTGTGATCCCTCCATGGAACTTCCCCCTGGCCATTCTCGTTGGCATGACAACGGGCCCGCTCGCTGCAGGGAACACCGTGGTGGTCAAGCCCGCCTCGAACACGCCGCTCGTCGGGTGGGGCTTCATCAAGGTGCTCGAGGAGGCCGGCCTTCCCCCTGGTGTGGTCAACTACCTGCCGGGCTCCGGAAGCGTGATCGGGGATGCCCTCGTCGATCACCCTCGCACAAGGTTCGTCAACTTCACGGGTTCCAAAGAGGTCGGGCTCCGTATCGCTGAGCGGTCTGCCAAGGTCCATGACGGTCAGCTGTGGCTCAAGCGCTCCTATATGGAGATGGGCGGCAAGGATGCGATGATCGTTGACGACACCTGCGACCTCGATGCTGCTGCGGCCGATGTGGTGCGTTCAGCGTTCGGGTTCCAAGGGCAGAAGTGTTCAGCGTGCTCCCGACTGATCGTGTTCTCGTCTGTGCACGACCAGCTCCTCGACAAGGTGGTCGACATCGCGTCGCAACTCAGCGTCGGCCCCCCCACGGAGAACAACCCGGTCGGTCCGGTCATCTCCGACGCCCAGCATCGATCGATCCTTGCTGAGATCGCGAGCGGTGTCGATTCTGCAGAACTCGTGATGGGGGGCCACGCCATCGAACGCGATGGAGGCTACTACATCGAGCCGACGATCTTCGATGGTGTCGATCCTGATTCTCGCCTCGCGCAGCACGAGATCTTCGGTCCTGTGCTGTCTGTCATCACGGTCGAGGATTTCGACGAAGCCCTCGATGTTGCGAACGGAACCGAGTTCGGTTTGACCGGGGGCCTGTATTCATCTGACGAAACACGCCTCGAAAGGGCGAAGCGAGAGTTCCATGTCGGCAACCTCTACCTCAACAGGAAGATCACCGGTGCACTGGTCGGGATCCAACCCTTCGGCGGATTCAACATGTCCGGAAGCAACGCGAAGGCTGGCGGTCCGGACTATCTGCGCCTCTTCATGGAGATGAAGACCGTCTGTCGTAGGCTCTAGGGCATCGCCTCTGCCCAGTTCGGGGCGCTCTCAGCCGCCGCCGTCGCCCGCGTACGTGAACCAGATGACGGCGTTGCCGAGTGTGTCTGAGACGATCACGGTGTCGCCGTCGTTCGACCACACCGGCTCTTGTGAGCACCACGCGATCGTCGCGTTTGCGTCCGCGTTGCAACCTGTCACCACCGTCAACGCGCCGCCAGGTGAGATCACGCTGCCCTTGGGGAACGTGAAGCGGTGGGTCGAAGACTCGTCGCGGAGCGTCCAACCGGTGAAGTCGACCTTGCCGTAGCCTTCGTTCTCGAATGTCACAGATTCCTCGTCGAGATGAGCGCTATCGGGACCGGTGGGGTCGTAGTCGATGCTGCGAACGCGCACGACAGGACGATCCTGCTTGATCGCGTCGGCATCGCCGCACACGATCGATCCCCACATGCCGCGCCCCGACTGGTATGCCCGAGCCTCAAGAGACTTGAGGAGAAGATCCTCGGTGCCGGTTCCCTGCACAGCGACGCCGTTGCCTTCGGTCACCTGGATGGCGTTGACGAATTCGGTACCAGATGGGGCTTCGAGGTAGACATAGCGTTGGAGTTGTCCGGATTCGTCCGTGTCAGCGTCCGGTGCAACGAGCAGCACGTCCTTTCCATCGAGGATGCTGGCGAGCCGGTCCTTGGACTGTTGTCCCCAGCACTCGTCGAGCGCGGGGGCGGTGATGCCAGCGAGTCTCACCGTCAACGGTATTCCGTCGATCGACACCTCCATCGTGTCTCCGCTGGTCACGGCAGCCACGGTCCCCACGACACTCTCGGCAACGGGGGGAAGGATGATCGTTGTGGGAATCTGCCCGATCCCTGCGGGAATGGTCGTCGAAGGTGACGTTGTCGACGTGTGGAACTCGGGCGGGAGAGGGTGCGAGGTGCAAGCTGTCGCGATCAATGCCAGAGCGAGTGCCGCGCTGGTACGTGTGATCGGTCGGTACATGCCCCAACGGTATAGCGTCCCGCAACGAAGTTGCAGCATCGGCCTGCGCCGAGCTGCGCTGAGGAGGTATTCGCTCGAAGGCGATGGGCACATCGCACGTGCCTAGAGTGAGCACCAGTGCCGATACACCAAGGAGCCGACTTTCGTGGACAACCCGTTCGATCTCACAGGAAGAGTAGCCCTCGTCACCGGTGGCAACAACGGCATCGGCCTTGCCATGGCGAGCGCGCTCGCCCAGGCAGGTGCCGGTGTGGCCATCTGGGGGAGGACCGAGGCACGCAATGCCGCTGCTGCAGAGCTGATCGCATCCCATGGGGGCGAGGTGCTCGCACTGCCCGTTGACGTCGCAGACGAGGATGCAGTCGTCGCCGCGTTCGCAGCGACCGTCGACGCGTTCGGCCACGTCGATGCGGTCTTCGCGAATGCGGGCGTCGGATCTGGTGTCACGCGTTTCGAGGACATGACCACCGACGAGTGGCGCTACGTGTTCGCTGTCAACATGGAGGGGGTCTTCTGGACGTTCCGCGAGGCAGTCAAGCACATGAAGCCTCGCGGTTCAGGGTCGCTGATCGTCACGTCGTCCGTGTCCGCGGATATCGGCTTTCCGAGAGGAGAGCACTATGCAGCGACGAAAGCGGGCGTACGCTCCGTGATCCGCGGTATCGCCGTTGAGTACGGCAAGTACGGCATCCGGGCCAACGCGATCGCTCCAGGGTACGTCGAGACCGACATGACGGCCGGCGTCATAGCGTCTGATGCGTTCGCAGCCGCCGTGATGCCGCGCATCCCTGTCGGACGATTCGGTGTCCCTGAGGACTTCGGCGGTATCGCTGTGTACCTTGCTTCCGATGCTTCTCAATGGCACACCGGAGATACGATCACGATCGACGGCGGCTTCCTCAACAAGTGAGCCCCCCCGGTATCTCTACAATCGGTCGTAGTCGACCGAAAGATGAGAACTGTGATCACCTTCGATGAACAAGTAGCGATCGTGACCGGCGCAGGCCAGGGACTCGGACGATCGCACGCGCTTGCTCTGGCTGCACGTGGAGCTCGGGTCGTCGTCAACGACCTCGGGGGTGCCCGTGACGGGACGGGGTCGTCGCGAACAGCCGCCGAATCGGTCGTCGCCGAGATCGAGGCTGCGGGAGGCGAGGCAGTGGCGAATGGCGCCGATGTCACCGACCCTGTCGCCGTCAACGAGATGGTGCAGACGGCTATCGACACGTGGGGCCGTGTGGACGTCCTCGTCAACAACGCGGGGATACTGCGCGACAAGTCCTTCGCGAACATGACGCAAGAAGATTTCGATCTTGTCGTCAAGGTGCATCTCACGGGAACCGTTGTGTGCACGAAGGCAGTATGGGGTCACATGCGCGAGGCTGGATACGGGCGAATCGTTGTGACGACATCGTCATCCGGCTTGTATGGGAACTTCGGCCAGTCGAACTACGGGAGTGCAAAGCTGGGGGTTGTCGGCCTCATGAACACGCTGCGCCTCGAAGGCGCCAAGTACGACATCAGGGTCAACGCGCTCGCGCCGGTGGCGAACACGCGCATGACAGCTGACATCCTGCCCGAAGAGGCCAAGGTGCTCTTGAACCCGGAAGCAGTGACCCCTGGTGTGGTGTTCCTGGTATCGAAGGACGCGCCGAACGGCATGATCCTCGCCGCAGGGGCGGGCGGGTACGCAGCGGCGAAGATCTATGAGACGAAAGGGATCTGGCTCGAACCCGATGATCGCACACCCGAGACCATCGCAGCAAGGATCGACGACATCTGTGATCCCGAAGGGCAACAAGAGTTCATGAGCGGGAGCGAACAGTCGATGAAGTTCGTGACCGAGGCCATGGATGGCATGACAGAAATCGACTGAGGAGCACAGCATGAGAGAAGCAGTCATCGTATCGGCAGCACGGACACCGATCGGGAAGGCATACCGTGGTGCGTTCAACAACCTCGAGTCACCGAGCATGGCGGCAGTCCCTATCAAGGCGGCCATCGAGCGGGCCGGTGTCGACCCTGCAGAGGTCGACGATGTGATCATGGGCTGTGCAATGGCGCAGGGAACCCAGTTCCTCAACATCGGTCGTCTCGCCTCACTCGCCGCCGGTCTCCCCACCTCAGTGCCGGGGATGACCATGGACAGACAGTGCTCATCGGGAATGATGTCGATCGCGACGGCCGCGAAACAGATCATGTTCGACGGCATGGACACGATCGTCGCAGGTGGCGTCGAGTCGATCTCGCTTGCACAGAACGAGCACACGAACATGTGGCGTCTCGTCGATCCTGCCCTCGTTGAACTCCAACCGGCGGCGTACATGTCCATGATGGACACCGCAGAGGTCGTTGCCGAGCGTTTCGGCATCAGTCGCGAGGCACAGGACGCATACGGATACCAATCGCAGATGCGCACCGCTGCTGCCCAAGAGGCGGGCGCTTTCGACGACGAGATCGTCCCTGTCACCGCGAACAAACTGATCGTGGATCGCGACACCGGCGAGCGGTCGTACGAGGAAGTGACGCTCACTGCAGACGAGGGCAACCGCCCATCGACGACGCTCGAGGGCCTCGCAGGCTTGCGTACGGTCAACGAGGGGGGCACGATCACAGCTGGCAACGCGAGCCAATTGTCCGACGGTGCTGCAGCGACGGTCGTGATGGACGCAGCACTCGCGCAGAAGCGAGGCCTTGAGCCTCTGGGCTACTACCGCGGGATCGCCGTTGCCGGCGTCGACCCCGACATCATGGGAATCGGTCCCGTGTACGCGGTGCCGAAGCTGCTCGCCAACGCAGGGCTCACCGTTGACGACATCGACCTGTGGGAGCTCAATGAAGCCTTCGCTGTGCAGGTGATCTACAGCCGTGATCAGCTGGGTATCCCCGATGAGAAGCTCAATGTCAACGGTGGAGCGATCTCCATCGGTCACCCCTACGGCATGTCGGGTACCCGTATGGTGATGCATGCGCTCATCGAAGGCAAGCGACGAGGTGCACGCTATGTCGTATCGACGATGTGCGTTGGCGGCGGCATGGGAGCGGCCGGGCTCTTCGAGGTCGCTTGATGCGGGCGGTCCTGTGCACCGAGTATGGGAACTACGACAAGCTGCGCCTCGACGAGGTGGATGAGCCTGTCCCAGGTGCAGGGCAGGTCGTGATCGACATGGCTGCCGCGAGCCTGAACTTTCCCGATCTGCTTGTCATAGCTGGCCTCTACCAGTACAAGCCCGAACCTCCGTTCGTCCCTGGAGCTGAAGGGGCGGGCACCGTATCGGCTGTCGGACCGGATGTGTCGTCGGTGCATGTGGGACAGCGGGTCATGGCGGTCGGCGTCGAGGGTGCGTTCGCTGAGCGATGGCTGGTCGACGAGCGCTCGGTGATCCCGATACCCGATGAGGTTGATTTCGTAACGGCGGCGTCACTCACGCTCGCGTACGGAACGTCGTACCACGCGCTCACCCAGCGCGCATCGCTTCAGGCTGGCGAAACGCTGCTCATCTTGGGGGCTGCCGGTGGCGTTGGTTCGGCCGCTGTCGAGATCGGCACAGCGATGGGAGCGACGGTCATCGCTGCAGCTTCGAGTCAGGAGAAGCTCGCTTTCTGTCGTGAGCTTGGTGCAGATATGACGATCGACTACACGACCGAGGATCTCAAGGCCCGGGTCAAGGAACTCACCGGTGGCAGGGGCGTTGACGTCATCTTCGATCCTGTCGGCGGCGACATGAGCGAGCAGGCGTTTCGGGCGATCGCATGGAACGGCAGGCACCTTGTCATCGGGTTCGCCTCTGGGGATATTCCGAGCATACCGTTGAACCTGCCGCTCTTGAAGGGCGCCTCGATCGTTGGGGTGTTCTGGGGTGCCTTCACCGAGCGGCATCCACAGGACAATCTGGCAAACGGAACTGCCTTGTTCTCGATGCTCTCCAACGGGACGTTGATGCCGAGAGTCACGAACACGGTCATGCTCGAGGACTTCACGACGGCGTTCGACCTCATGGCATCGCGAAAGGCCACAGGCAAGGTCGTGCTGAAGATCACGTGATCGTGCCTGTGCTCATGCCCATCTCTCGCTGGAGTTTCTGCATGCCGGAGATCCAGCGGTCGTAGTTCGCTGCCTTGAATG
>CAYLIR010000095.1:0-6862 GCA_964383515.1 uncultured Acidimicrobiaceae bacterium | reverse complement strand
CGACCGCGTGAGCAGCGATGTTGTAGCCACGGAAGCGGGCTGGCCGAGCCACGACCCTGGAAAACTGGCAGTGGTATTACACGCGATAGCGCGTGAGAGGTTCAGGAGCGATCAATGAAAGTTGCGATCAACGGTTTCGGCAGGATCGGACGGAACTACTTCCGCGCCGCGAAAGGGACGGATCTTGCCGAGGGCATCCGGAAGGCGGCGCTCGGCGTCGATCTTTCGGACGTCTCGTCCATCGGTGCCGCGTTCGACTTCATCGCAAAGGCGATCGAAGGCATCGACATCGTCGCGATCAACGACCTCGGCGATGTGGAGGCGAACGCCAACCTGTTGCGCTACGACTCGGTACATGGCCGCTACCCGGGGTCCGTCGAAGTGGTCGACGGTGATCTCATCGTCGACGGAGACCGGTTCAAAGTGTTCGCTGAGCGTGATCCCGAGAACCTCCCGTGGGCCGATCTCGGCGTTGATGTCGTCATCGAGGCGACTGGCGTGTTCCGGACGAGAGATGCAGCAGCCAAGCACCTCGCTGGCGGGGCGAAGTACGTGATCGTCACCGCACCCATGCCGGACGCAGACGTCAACATCGTCCTCGGAGTCAACGACGATGCCCTCGACATCGAACAGCACAAGGTCATCTCGAACGCGTCGTGCACGACCAACTGTCTCGCACCGATGGCGAAGGTCATCGACGATGCGTTCACGATCAACGACGGCATGTTCACGACCGTCCACGCGTACACGAACGACCAGTCCGTGGCAGACGTGATGCACAAGGATCCCCGTCGTGCCCGCGCCGCAGCCCAGAACATCATTCCAACGAGTACCGGCGCTGCAACGGCCATCGGCAAGGTCCTGCCAGCGTTGGACGGAAAACTCCAAGCGAAGGCCTTGCGTGTCCCCGTTGTCGACGGTTCCATCACGGATCTCGTCGTCAACGTCGAGGAGAGCACCACGGTCGAAGAGGTCAATGCAGCACTCAAGGCCGCAGCCGACGGACCGCTTGAGGGCATCATGAAGTACACAGAGGATCCGATCGTCTCGACGGACATCATCGGGGACCCACACTCGGTGATCATCGACGCAACGCTCACGATGGTTCAGAACTCGCTCGTCAAGGTGTTCGGCTGGTACGACAACGAGTGGGGATACTCGAGCCGCCTCGTCGATCTGACCCGTCGTCTTGGCTGAGGCAACGATCCCGGGTCTCGACTCGATCGATCTCAGCGGTCGCGCGGTACTCGTGCGCTCGGATCTCAACGTTCCTATCAGCGACGGCGCCGTCGGCGACACGTTCCGTATCAGCGCGAGTCTGCCCACGATCAACGAGGTTCGCGAACGTGCTCGCAAGGTGATCGTGGCGAGCCACCTCGGCAGGCCGAAAGGCTATGACCCCGAGCTGTCGATGGCACCGGTCGCATCGAAGCTCGGCGAGCTTGGCGGGTTCACGACCGCGCTCGCGCCCGGCGTCATCGGACCGGACGTCGCTGCGATGATCGACGATGCCCCCGATTCCACGGTGGTGGTCCTCGAGAACACGAGATTCGAACCCGGCGAGACGAAGAACGACCCTGTCGTGGCTGATGGCCTCGCGGCCCTTGCGGACGTGTTCGTGAACGATGCGTTCGGGACAGCGCACAGGGCCCATGCATCGAACGTGGGTGTCGCTGAGCGCCTTCCGTCGGTCGCCGGAAGGCTGCTGGCGAGCGAGGTAGCCGCCTTCGAGCGGTTGCTTGTAGGGGCGGACCGCCCCTACGTCGTCGTCATGGGAGGAGCGAAGATCTCAGACAAACTCCCCGTTATCGAGCATCTCCTGCCGAAGGTCGACCTGATGCTCATCGGCGGAGGCATGTGCTTCACGCTGCTCGCAGCAACGGGGTACTCCGTGGGGGAATCCCTGCTCGAAGAGTCCATGGTCGATGTTGTTGGCGCACTGCTCGATTCCGAATACGGGGACAAGATCGTTCTCCCTCGCGACGTCGTCGTGGCCGACCGGTTCGCGGCGGATGCCGACACAGAGATCGTGGGCGTCTCGGACATCCCCAAGCACGGACTCGGTCTCGACATCGGCCCGGAGACCGTTGCACAGTTCGGGGAAGCGATCGCAGGCGCCGAATCGGTGTTCTGGAACGGCCCGATGGGCGTCTTCGAATGGGAGAAGTTCAGGCAGGGAACAGCGGGTGTCGCTGAGGCTGTCGCCGCGTGCGGCGGGTACACCGTCGTTGGCGGTGGAGACTCCGTCGCAGCGATTCGGATGCTCGGGAAACAAGACGAAGTTGGGCACGTGTCGAGCGGGGGCGGAGCTGGCCTCAAGATGCTCGAAGGCGCCGTACTGCCAGGGATCAAGGTACTTGAGAGGGAGACATACGATGCGTAAGAAGCTGATGGCAGGGAACTGGAAGATGCACGCCACGCACCTTGAGGCGATCCAGATGGTGCAGAAGCTCAGCTACCGCCTCGATCTGCCGGACTACGAACGTGTCGACGTGCTCGTGTGCCCACCGTTCACGGCTCTGCGTTCCGCCCAGACAGTGATCGAGACGGACCATCTCCAGATCAAGCTCGGCGCCCAGAACGTGCACTGGGAAGACAATGGCGCCTACACGGGCGAGATATCTCCGTTGATGCTCGCAAAGCTGAGCGTGTCGTATGTCATCGTGGGCCATTCAGAACGTAGACAGATGTTCGGTGAGACGAACGAGATCGTGAACAAGAAGGCGAAGGCCGTCATCGCTGCAGGCATGACACCGATCGTGTGCGTCGGTGAGACGGAAGAGGAGCGCGATGCCTCTATGGCAGAAGAGATCGTCGGGGCACAGGTCGCGGCGAGCCTCGCTGGCCTGTCTCCGGAAGTCGTCGCCTCGATGGTCATCGCCTATGAGCCGATCTGGGCGATAGGTACCGGGCGCACGGCGAGCGCAGACGACGCAGGAGCGATGTGCTCATTCGTTCGCGCGACCGTAGCTGGCTTCGCGGGTGGTGCTGCCGAAGAGCTCCGCGTGCTCTACGGTGGCTCGGTCAATCCGGGGAACGTCGCCGGGCTCATGGCGAAGCGAGACATCGATGGCGGCCTGGTCGGTGGGGCATCGCTGGATCCTGACACGTTCGCCTCGGTCGTTCGCTACTGGGTATAGCCGGGATCAGCCCAGGCGAATGCTCGGGGTACCGTGCGACGGTGCCGTACGCACCACCGTGACTCAGGTGCGTTGCTGCACGGGAGCGGCTTCGTTCCGGCTGGTAGCTGACACCTGTGTGCTGGTATTCTGGATGCATGACGTACTCCCTCATCCTCCTTCGCCACGGCGAGAGCACATGGAATCTCGAGAACATATTCACGGGCTGGACCGACGTCCCCCTCTCAGAGAAGGGCCTTGCTGAAGCGGTCGCTGCTGGCAAGATGATGGATGAAGCGGGCATCGAGGTCGACGTCGTGCACACCTCGTTGCTCACGAGGGCGATCATGACAGCGAATCTGGCGCTCGATGCGATGGGAGCAGGATGGATCCCGGTGCGCCGACACTGGCGACTCAACGAGCGGCACTACGGTGCGCTCCAAGGACTCAACAAGAAGGAGACGGCGGAGCGCTACGGCAAGGACCAGGTGCACGAATGGCGCAGGTCGTACTCGACGCGGCCTCCCGCCCTCGACCCATCCGATGACCGTCACCCGTCGCACGACCGGCGATATGCGGACCTTGCCCCCGAGCAGCTGCCCTCCGCTGAGTGTCTTGCTGATGTCGTCGAGCGGATGCTCCCGTACTGGTACGACAACATCGTTCCCGATCTTCGCTCCGACAGGTCGGTACTGGTTGCGGCACACGGGAACTCCTTGCGGGCCCTCGTCAAGCATCTCGATGGGATCTCCGAAGAGGAGATCGCCAACCTGAACATCCCGACGGGCATCCCTGCCCACTATGAGCTGGATGAGCATCTGCAGGTCGTGTCCCGTGCGTACCTCGGCGACCCCGAGGCTGCAGCGGCAGCCGCAGCGAAGGTGGCGGCGCAGGCTGGTTGAGATCACCAGGGACGTCATACCTGTCGCGCTGGCGGTAACGCTGGTTGCCCGCCATACTTCTGCATGTTCGGATCTGCCATCGTCGGATCTCAGGGCAAGAAAGGGTTCGTCCATTGCTAGTCGCAATCGCCGCGGTAGTACATCTGCTCGTCTCACTCTCGTTGATCTTCTTGATCCTGCTGCACGCGGGCAAAGGCGGGGGGATGGGTGACATGTTCGGCGGCGGAGGTGGCGTCGGGGGTGTCGGCGGATCGACGGTCGTCGAAAAGAACCTCGATCGGCTCACGGTCATCCTGGCTGTGCTCTTCGCCGTGACCACGTTCATCTTGACGTGGCTGCTCGCATCAGCGGCCTGAGCCACGAATCGCTCTGCAGGATCCGCCGTGTCACGACGAAACGCTCGATCCGGGACACGGTATCGGGCACGCGCGGTGACAGCGAAGTTCGGTGTGCTCGTTGCGGTCGGGGCCCTTCTTGTGGCCGCATGTTCACCCTCGAAAGAGGCGACGACCATGCCGAGCTCGTCGACGACCATGGAATCGCCCGTCACCACCGTCACCTCGACAACGTTGCCGGTGACGAGCACATCTGCGGCAACGACGACCACGACAGAGCCGGAGATCAAACGACCGCGCGGTGGTGAAGCGGTCATCGCCGTTGCTGAGGAACCAGCCACGCTGAACAGCTTCCTCGCGAAGCGGACGAGCGCCGTGGTCTCGGTTGCGTCCACGATCGGCCAGGCATATGCCGCAGGTGTCTCGGATGTTGACGGGACCACGCTAGAGCTGATACCGGAACTCGTCACCGAGCTGCCAACCGTAGCGAACGGCGGCGTGACCATGAACGAGGACGGAACGATGACCGTGCGCTACACCATCCGCGACGAAGCGGCATGGGATGACGGGACGCCGATCAGCGGGGACGACTTCCAGTTCACGCTCGACACCATCATGGATCCAGACCTGGCGATCGACAAGACCAACTACGAAGACATCATCGCTTCCTCGGTGGGCGCAAAGACCTTCGAGTACACGATGTCTCGACCGACCATGGCGTTCGAGCTGCTCTTCGACGAGATCATCCCGAAGCACCAAGTTGAAGGCACCGACTTCGCCAACGACTGGAACGACACCCGATGGGCATCGGCAGGGCCCTTCCGGTTCAAGGAGTGGGACAAGGGCAGGTCGCTCACGCTCGAACGCAACGACAACTATTGGAAGGTCGACGATGAGACCGAGCAGCAACTCCCGTACCTCGACTCTGTGAAGTTCACCTTCTCCCCGACGGGGAACGTCATCTCGCCGTTCCTGACGCATCAGGCAGATGTGATCAGCCCCGAGTGGAACACAGCCGACTACGAGCGCCTGACTGCGCTTGCACCGCGCGGTGCCCGGATCCAGGTTCGCACCGGCGCGGTATGGGAACACCTCAACTTCCAGTTCGGGCCTGGGCGCTTGGATCGAAACGAGACGAGCTGCACCGACAACTACGACATGCGGAAAGCGATCGCGCAGAGCATCGACAAAGACAGGCTGACGCGGGAGATCTATGGATTCTCATTCGAGCCGCTGTCCACGTACGTGCAGGCGTATGCACCGGCACTTGCACAGAACGCGTGGGACCAGTACCCATTCGATCCCGAGGCCGCATCAGCGAGCTATGCCAGAGCAGTGGAGACAGAAGGTGTGGAATGCAGCGTTGTGTTCTCC
Source organism: uncultured Acidimicrobiaceae bacterium (assembly GCA_964383515.1). GTDB lineage: Bacteria > Actinomycetota > Acidimicrobiia > Spongiisociales > UBA5794 > JAMBLL01. Next base: position 1,132 of record CAYLIR010000095.1, on the reverse strand, counting down.
ACTGGAGACTCCGATCGGGACGGGCCGGCCCGGATCAAGACCGCCGAGCTGCTGGAAGAGATGCTCACGGCGTCGGGTATCCCGTATCGGTCGGAGATCGAACCCGCTGCGGAGTTCCTCGGCAGGACCGTTCCAACAGGCACGTGGGATGTAGGGGAGTGGCACTGGATCGGCTCACCGGGGCTGTTCGGGCTCGTGCGGATCCACGACGTGTTCGATCCTGACGGAGCTCCGCCGTTCGGTTCCAACTTCTATCGCTGGGGTACGGAGGGCTCGTCGGTGTCAGATGCGGCGACGAAGCGTTTCGCCGACGTGCGCGACGAGATGAACGCGACAGCCGACGAGGAGCTACTGATACCGCTGATCAACGAAGCAGAGGCCATCATCGCCAACGAGCTGGTCATCATTCCCCTGTACGCCCGTCCATCGATCGCAGCAGTGTGGAAGGACGCCATCGGGGGATTCGCCCACAACCCGACGTCGGCCAGCTTCACCTGGAACATCGAATTCTGGTACCGGGCCGACCTCGACCCATAGCCACGATCACCACGGGACGATGTGGAGATGGCACCGAGGCCCGGCGAGGCCCACCCGGCGTGCGAACGTCCGCACATGCGACGTTGCCCGGAAGGAAAAATCTGACTGGTGGAAAGCCATCGACCCGCTATAGTTGTGGCGATAGGCGCGCACGTTGCGCGCGTATCTGAGATGAGTAGTGGATTTCAGTCGTCGATCGGATGGTCAGTGGCAGCGGCCACTCACAGTGGGATCATGCATCCTGATGGCCGGTGGGTCGATTCTCGAGATCCGGCTCGTGAAGAGATAGTGACCTTCGCGAAACCGGAGCGGTAGAATGGGCGCAAGGGCCATAGTGGTCCGAGCGGTGATATCCAACCTCAACGAGGTGGGTGTGCCGGTCGTCCCCGATGATCGGCACGGATCCAAGATCATAAGGAGAACACTTTGAATCAACGACACAGACGGCCGATCGCATTGGCGATCCTCGTCATTGCATTCGCCCTGGTGGCAGCTGCTTGCAGTTCCACACCCAGCGGCGACACGTCGACGACAACAGCTGGCACCGATACGACGGTAGCTGGCACCGATACGACGGTAGCTGGCACCGATACGA